>NZ_JASJPC010000048.1:0-16998 GCF_031426875.1 Sulfuritalea sp. | reverse complement strand
AACCCGTGACGCCTGCCGCGCCGGAGCCGCAGTTGGAACCGCAGTTGGAACCCGCACCGACCGTGGCTGCTGCGCAGACCGGTTTGAGTTGGGAAGAACTCGCCACGACTGTGGCGGCGTGCGGCCAATGTCGGCTTTGCGAGGCGCGCAAACAGGCGGTGCTCGGTGTCGGCGACCGCCATGCCGATTGGCTGTTCGTCGGCGAGGGGCCGGGCGCCGAGGAGGACCAGCGCGGCGAACCCTTCGTCGGCCAGGCCGGCAAGCTGCTCGACAGCATGCTGGCGGCGATCGGCCTCAGGCGCGGCGAGGACGTCTATATCGCCAACGCCGTGAAGTGCCGGCCGCCGGAGAATCGTACGCCGACGCCGGAGGAGACCGCGACCTGCCGGCCCTACCTGGAGCGCCAGATCGAGTTGATTCAACCGAAGCTGATCGTCGCCCTCGGCCGTCCCGCGGCGCAGACGCTGCTGCAAAGCGAGGTCAAGATCGCCGCGGCGCGCGGGCGCCTGCACGACTACCGCGGCATCCCGCTGATCGTCACCTACCATCCCGCCTATCTGCTGCGTACCTTGCAGGACAAGGCCAAGGCCTGGGAAGATCTCTGCTTCATGCGGCGCACGATGCAAACACTCAAGGCTTCGATGAACCACCCTGCATCATGAAATACCTTGATGTCGTAGGGCATCCAAGCTGGCAAATGGGCCCGCCCCTCCCGTCCTCCCCTCGCGGGGAGGCTACTGATTGGCTCGCTGCGCTCGGACCAGACACCGCGCGCTTGTCCATGTATTTCGCTTTGCCACTGAAAGGAAACTGATGTCGCACGGCAGCGAAGGCTCGGTGCGGGCCATTTTTTACGCACTGGGCGCCAACTTCGGCATCGCGGTGGCGAAGTACGTGGCGGCATTCTGGACCGGTTCCGGTTCGATGCTGGCCGAGGCGATCCACTCCACGGCAGACTGCGCCAACCAGTTGCTGTTGCTGCTGGGCTTGAAGCAGGCGCGGCGTCCCGCCAGCGTCGACTTTCCGCTCGGCCACCATCGCGTCACCTATTTCTGGTCGATGATCGTGGCGCTGATGCTGTTCTTCATGGGCGGCGCATTTTCCGTCTATGAAGGCGTCGAGCGCCTGCTGCATCCGCAGCCGCTGCAACACGGCCTGATCGCCATGGCGGTGCTGGCCTGCGCCGTGGTGCTGGAAGCCTTCTCGCTGTGGGGCGCGTTGAAGGAGATTCGCAAGGTCGCCGGGCGCCAGCCTTTCCTCGCCTGGTTCCGCGAAACCCGCCAGTCCGAACTGATGGTGGTGGCCGGCGAGGACATCGCGGCCTTGCTGGGCCTCGCGCTGGCCTTTGTCGCGGTGGCGGCCAGCGTCGTCACCGGCAACCCGTTGTGGGACGCGCTGGGCACGCTGGCGATCGGCATCGTGCTGATGGTGATCGCAATCGCCGTGATGATCGAGGTCAAGGGCCTGATCGTCGGCGAATCGGCGGCGCCGGCTTTGCGCGCCGAGATCGAGGCTTTCGTCGCGGCCCAGGGCGAGGTGGAACAGGTGCTGAACGTGATCACCCTGGCCTGGGGCGACAAGGTGGTGATCGCGGTCAAGGCGCGCATGCGCGACATGGAAACCCGCACCGGATTGCAGATGGTCGAGGCCATCAACGCCGTCGAGGCGCGCATGCAGGAGCGCTTTCCGAGCGCGCAGTGGGTGTTCTTCGAACCCGATATCCGCTGAAGGCGGCGGCTTTCGTCCGTGCATCCGGATTGCCGGGGCAACACCCCTGGCCTGATCCGGCATACGCGGGCGGACAGCTCGCGGCGGATCTCCCGGTTCAGGTTTTGCGCTGTTTCGCCTCCTGGTGCCGGAATGCTTCGCGGATGTGCTCACGCAGCAGGTCGTCGTCCCACGGCTTGGTGAGAAAGCGATAGATGGCGCCGTGATTGACCGCGCCGACAATGGTATCGAGGTCGGTATAGCCGGACAGCACGATGCGGATGGTATCCGGGTAAAGTTCCCGCACCCGCGAAAGGAACTCGGAACCGTTCATCTCGGGCATGCGCTGGTCGGAAATGATCACCTGTACCTCGTGGGTGGCCAGAACGTCGAAGCCCTCGCGCGCGCTGCCGACGGCGAGGATTTCATAGCCATCGCGGCGCAGCACGCGTTTCAGGGAAGAAAGAACGCCGGGCTCGTCGTCCACGATCAACAGGGTCTTGCGCTCGCTCTCCGCTGCCGGCGGCAGCGCCAGCGTTGTGCGCGCCTTCAGCAACTGTGCGCATTCGCCGGCCGGCAAGGGCTGGCTGAACAGGTAACCCTGCATTTCGTCGCAGCCGTGCCGGCGCAAGTAGTTCATCTGGCCCTCGGTTTCGACGCCTTCGGCGATCACCTTGAGCTTCAGGTTGTGCGCCAGGTCGATGATGGCGATGCAGATCGCCGCGGCATCGGGGGCCGTCGTGATGTCGCGGACGAAGCTTTGGTCGATTTTCAGGTAGTCGATGGGAAACCGCTTCAAATAGCTGAGAGATGAATAGCCGGTGCCGAAGTCATCTACCGCGATCCTCACCCCCATCTTGCGCACTGCGGCGAGGCAGCGCACATTGGCCTCGATATCGGCGATCAGCAGGGCTTCGGTGAGTTCCAGGTCGAGGTAGTTGTGCTCGCCCCCGTGTCGCGCCAGCACCGTTTTCATCGTTTCCAGGAAATCCTCGCGTCGCAGTTGCACGGCCGAGACGTTGACGGCGACGCGCGGTGGATGCAATCCGTCGGCATGCCAGGCCCAGTAATCGGTGATCGCCTGTTCCAGCGCCCAGCGGCCGACATCGACGATCAGCCCTGTTTCTTCGAGAATGGGGATGAAGTCCACCGGAGACACGAGACCGCCGGCGGGATCTTGCCAACGAAGCAACACTTCCAAGCCGACCATTTCGCCGTTGCGCAGCTCCACCTTGGGCTGGTAATGCAGGACGAATTCCCCGCGCTCCAGTGCCCGGTGCAGCTTGTTCTCGAGCGTGAGTTGTTCCGCCACGCGCGCATTCATCTGCGGCGCATAGAAGAGGTAGCGCTCCCCCGCCGAATTGGCCTTGCGCAGCGCGGTCTCGGCGTTGGCGAACAGCGTGTCGGCGTCGTTGCCGTCAGCCGGAAACAGGGCGATGCCGCCCCGGACCGCGATGTGCAATTCCTTGCAGTCGATGTCGAAGGGCCGCGCCAGGCTCGGCAGTATCGAGTCGTCGAGGATGCGAGCGACATCCGCCGCAGCGTCGAGCCGGGCCACGACGGCGGCGAAATGATCGGCGCCGATCCTGGCCAGATGGTCGGTCGAGCCCAGGGCGTCGCCGAGACGGTCGGCGATCAGTTTGAGCAGGGCATCGCCGCGGTGCCGTCCGAAACTATCGTTGATGCTCTTGAATCGCTCGATGTTGATCAGCACTACCGCCATCGGGTCGAGCGCAGCCTGTTCGCGGCGGGCCGCCAGCAACTGGGTGAGGCGGTCGTGGATCAGGTGGCGATTGGGCAGCCCGGTCAAGGCGTCGTAATAGGCCAGGTAGTCGACCTGTTCGCCCTTCTGGATGTACTCGAGCGCAAATGAAATGTCCCCTGCAATCTCATTGAGCAACGCCAGTTCCGCCGCGTCGAACACGTTTCGCTCGTCCGCATAGAGGGCCAGCAGCCCGGTCGCACGCCCCCCGAGCGACAGCGGAAATACCGCCATCGAGCGGCAGCCCGAGGCCAGTGCAGCGGGCGGGAAAAGGCTTTCGGCGCTGGTTTCGAGATCGTTGCAGACCACCGTCGTGCGTTCGCGCAGCGCTTGTCCGAACGCATCGTTGTTCCTGCCGATGTCGTCGGCCAGCGCCGATTCGCCGCATTCGCCCTGCCAGGCCACCGGCCTCACGCACCCGCCATCCGACTCGACCAGGCCGATCCAGGCGAGCCTGAATTTCCCCAGCTCCACCGCAATGCGGCAGGCTTCCTGGAACAGCTCAAGACGGTCATGAACGCGCACGATCGTGGTATTGATGCCGGAGAGCACGGCGTAGATCCGGTTCAGGCTGGCGACTTTCGCTTGCGCCCGCGTGCGTTCGACGATTTCCGCTTGCAGCGCGGCGGTGCGCTGGCTGACCAGAGCCTCCAGGTGCTGGTAGAGCTGCGCGCGCTGGATCGCCACCGCCACCTGGCTGCCCACGGCTTCCAGTAGTCTCAGGTCGTCGGCGCCGACCACCCCGCTTTCGTCCCCGACCACGTTCATGATGCCCAGGATCTGGTGGCCGGCCGACAGCGGCGTGCTGACATGGCTGCGCATCTTGACGGCGTCGCCGCCATGTTTCTGCAGCCTTTCGCACTCGACGAGCGCCGCCCCGTGCCGAAACTCTCCGGCTTGCAGCATGCGCCGGCAGCGGCAATCGCCCTCCATCACTCCCGGATCGAGCAAGACCCCGGGCAGTTCGCGGGCCGCGGCCAGGCGCAAGCCGCCCTCGCCATCGTCGAGGAAGATCCAGCCGGCGCGAAAGCCCGGCAGCTCCAGAATTCCCTGCAAGGCCTGTTCGCACACCTCGACCTCGGTGGACACCCGGTTGAGGTCGGCCGCAATGCGGTAGAGCACGCGCAGCGTGCGGTTCGTTAGCGCAATCTCCTGCTGCTGCTGCTGGAGTTCCTCGTTCATGCGCACTGCTTCCTCGTAGGTCGAGATCAGCAGATCGACGATCTGTTCGCGCCCCGAGGCGATGAAGTGCTTCTTGCCGCCCATGTAGATTTCCATGCCCATCCGCACCCGGCTGGTCTTGCGCAATTCGAGATTCAGCAGGATGTATTCGATGCGCGACAGCAGGGCCTTCGGCTCGTAGGGCTTGCGGATGAAATTGTCCGCGCCGCATTCCAGGCTCCTGGCGATGTCCTGGATGCCCGCCAGCGAGGTCACCATGACGACCGGGATGTCCTTCAGCGCCGCATTCGCCTTGAGTGCCGCGCACAGCTCGTAGCCGTCCATTTCGGGCATGACGATGTCGGTGATCACCAGCGTCGGCGGTCGGGCCAGCGCGGCCGCCAGCGCCTCGCGGCCGTTGCTCGCGACGGCGACGCCGAAACCGTGTCCGGTCAGCAGTTGCCTGAGCTGCTCGGCCTGGGTCGGGCTGTCCTCGACGATCAATATCTCGACGTCGCCTGGTCGAATCTGATCGGGCGGGCTCATGCTTGCTTCTCCTCGCCGGTTTGGACCGCGGCACGCAGCAAGCGTTCCAGCAGCGCGGCGATGGCGTCCGGCGCCAGCACGTAGGCGGCGGCGCCGAGTTTCACCGCCTCGCCCGGCATGCCGAAGACGATAGCCGTCTCGCTGTCCTGGGCGACGGTCACGGCGCCGGCCTCGCGCAGCGCCTTGAGTTCCTGCGCGCCGTCGCGGCCCATGCCGGTCAGCAGCACGCCGATCGCAGCGGGGCCGAAGGTTGCCGCCAGCGAACGGAACAAGTAGGAAACCGAGGGCTTGAGGCCATGCTCCGGCGGCGCATCGACCAGATCGATACAGCCGTTCGCCAGCAAACGCATCTGCACGCCGCTCGGCGCCACATAGGCTCGGCCGGCCAGCGCCGGCTCGCCTGCCGCCGCCACGTGCACCGGATAGCCTGCCGACTTGGCCAGCCATTCGGCGAAACCTTCGGCGAAGCCGGTCGAGATGTGCTGGACGATCAATAGCGGTACCGGCAAGTCCTTCGGCAGCCGCGACAGGATGTCCTGCAAGGCGATCGGCCCGCCGGTCGACGCACCGAGCGCGACCACGCTGATCTTTGCGCCGACGGCGGGCAGCGCAGCGGCGGCCGGCGGCGGCGCCCCGCCGCGGCGCGGCCAGCGCCTGACCACCGGCACTTCGGCCATCAGCTTGACGGTCTGCAGCAACTCCGCGGTGGCCGCCTCGAATCCCGGATTGCCCGGTCCCACCGGCTTGGCGAGCACAGCCAGGGCGCCGGCTTCGAGCGCATGGAAAGTAGCGGCAACGTCCTTCGCGCTGGTGCTGGCGGTGACCATGACGATCCGCGTCGGGCAGGTTTCCATGATCTGGCGCGCCGCCGCGAAACCGTCCAGCTTCGGCATGTGGATATCCATGACGATGACATCTGGCCGCAGGCGCGTGGCGGCGGCCACGCCTTCCTCGCCGTCGCCGGCGACGCCGGCCAGCGCCAGTTGCGGATCGCTGCCGATCAGGTGCGTCAGCAGCATGCGCGCGACCGGCGAATCCTCCACCACCAGCACGCGGATCGGAGCCGCGCCCGCGCCGTCCCGCAGCCGGTCGCCGCCATTGCTCATAGCAGCCTCCGGATCACCGCGAACAGGTTGCTCTGGTCGAAGCTGCTCTTGACGATATAGGCATTGGCGCCGACCTCGATGCCGCGCTCCTTGTGCTCGCGCGATTCGAGCGCGGTCACCAGCACCACCGGCAGCTCGGCCAGCTTCTTGTCGGCGCGGACGCGCGCGGTCAGCTCGAAACCGTCCATGCGCGGCATTTCCACGTCCGACACCACCAGGTCGAATTGCTCGCTCTTCAGGGCGGTCAGGGCATCGATGCCGTCCACCGCGGTCTCGACCCGGTAGCCGGCCGATTCCAGGATATTCTTCAGCAGGCTGCGCGCGGTGATCGAGTCTTCCACCACCAACAGCGACTGCTGCCGCTGCGCCAAAGTTGGCGCTGGCGGGACGGCGGCTTGCGGCCGTACGCGCTGCGCCGACTTCAGCAGATCGGCGACGTTGAGGATGGGCACCACGCGGCCGGGCCCGAGCACGGTGGCGCCGGCCACATTGGGCACGCGCCGCAACTGCGGCCCGAGACTCTTCACCAGCACCTCCTGATCGCCGAGTATCGCGTCGACGGCGAAGGCGATGCGCCGTCCGGCGCCTTCGAGCACCGCCAGTTGCAGGTCGGCGCCATTCAGTCCGCCTCCCGGCAGGCCCAGCGCATCGGCCAGCCGCACCAGCGCCACGGCCTGGCCGCCGATCTCCACCGCGGCGCGGTTTTCCACCGTTTTCACGCTCGCCGCCGGCATGCGCAGTACCCGCTCGACACTGCGCGAGGGCAGCACGAACTGGCGTTCGCCCAAGCCCACCAGCAGGCCGCGGAAGGTCGCCAGCGTGGTCGGCAGCACGACGCGGAACAGCGTGCCGCCGGTCGCCGGCAATTCCGCGGTGACGCTGCCGCCCAGTTGTTCCGCCTTCTCGCGCACGATGGCCAGCCCCAGGCCGCGCCCGGAAAGATCGGTGAGGATCGGGCTGGTGGTCAGCCCGGACTCGAACATCAGCGCCAGCGTGGCGTCGTGGCTCAGTTCCGTCACTCGTTCCGTCACGCGTTCCGTCACTCGTTGCGTCACGCCTTCCGCCGCGTCTTTCACCGCGTCGTTCACCGCGATCAGGCCGAGCTTGCGGGCGGCGGCCTTGAGTTTTTCCAGGTCGACACCGGCGCCGTCGTCGGCAACCGTCAGCTCGACCCGGTTACCCTCTTTCGCCGCGATGCCGATGGCAATACATCCCGGCACGGGCTTGTGCGCGCCGCGTCGCGCCGCCGTCGTCTCGATGCCATGGTCGATGGCGTTGCGCACCAGGTGGATCAACGGATCCTTCATCTGCTCCAGGATGCGCCGGTCGATTTCGATCGCCGCTCCCTCGATGCGCAATTTCACGTCCTTGCCGCTGTCGTGCGCGAGATCGCGCACCAGCTTCGGGATCAGTTCCAGCAGCGAGCCGAAGGGCAGCATCAAGACCTGCCGCATATCCGCCTGCAGGGCGTCCACCATGCCGGCCAGCGCCCGCCGCTCCTGTTCCGCCAGACGCTCCAGCGCAAGGACGCGCTCGGCGAATGCCTTGGCCGCGAGTTCGTCGCGCTCGATGGCGTCGAGCAGCTTGTCGAGCACCGGCTGCGTCTTGCCGCCCGTCGCGCCGCCATGCTTCTCCTGCGCGCGCCGCAGCGTGCGTCCGTCGCGCGCGGTGCGGCTCCAGGTTTTCTTCCATTGCGCCACGTCGGCGCCCAGCGCGCGCAGTTCGCCGACCAGATGGCCGGCGCTGAACTTGAAGGCGAGCAGTTCCTCGGCCTGCACCAGCAGCGCCGTCAGCCGCGCGGTCGAGATGCGCACGGTGTCGCCGCTCGCCGCCAGGGGCGACGGCGGCCGCTCCGGCGGGGCCGTGGCAACGGCCGCCGGCGGCGACTCGCCGGCGGCGCGATCGGGAGTCTCCAAGGCCTCCAGTTGCCGCACGATTTCCGTCATGTCGCTCGCATCCTGCGGCGGCTGTCCGGCGACGCCCGCTGCGAGCAAGCCTTCCAGCCCGTCCAAGGCCCGATACACCGTCTCGAACCACGCCGGCGCGAGGGTTTCGGTCTGGCCTCCCCCGGCTTGGCGTGTCTTCAGCGCCGACATCGCGCCTTCCAGCGCTTTGCAGACCGTCTCGACGGCGGACAGATTGACCGAGCGGGCGGCGCCCTTGAGGCTGTGCGCCTCGCGGAACAGCGCTTCCACCAGCCTGGCCTGCTCGTCGGCAGGCGCCGGGTTCTCCAACGCCTGCAACAGCACGGACATCGACTTCAGATGCTCGGTAGCCTCGACCTGAAAGATCGCCAGCAGGCGCTTGAGCAGGTCTTCGTTTTCCTTTTTCGAGGCCATGTCCTATCTCCGTCAAACGCGATAACGTCCGACCAGTTGTTCGAGTTTCTGCCCCAGGCCGTGCAGGTTGCGCGCCGCCGTCTCGGCCTGGCGCGTGCTCTCCAGGTTCTGCGTGGTCGCCAGCTTGATGTTCTCGGTGGCCTGCGCCAACTGGTCCATGCCCGCCAACTGCTGTTGCGCCGAGACCGCGATCTGGTTCGCCGCCTGCGCGCTCTCGGCCATGCTCTCGGTCAGTTGCCGGATCGCCTCGCCGGCATCCTTCGATTGCCTGACCCCGGCTTCCACCGCTTTGGTGCCCTGCTCGGTCGACAGCACCGCGCCGCTGGTGGCCTTCTGGATGTCGCCCAGTATCGTGCGCACTTGCGCCGTGGCCTGTTTCGACTGCTCGGCCAGACTTTTGACTTCCTGCGCCACCACGGCGAAGCCCTTGCCTTGTTCGCCGGCCTTGGCCGCTTCGATCGAGGCGTTCACCGCCAGCAGGTTCGATTGTTCCGAGAGGTCGTTCACCGTGGCGATGATTTCGCCGATGGCCTGCCCTTGTTCCGCCAGGCGCACGATGCTCTCGGCGATCTGTTCCATCTGTTCGCGGATGCGCTGCATGCCCTCCGTGGTGTCTTCCACGGCCTTCCTGCCGCCTTGCGAGACCTGCGCCGCCTTCTGCGCGGCTTCCGCCACCAGCTTGGCCTTCTGGTTGGCCAAGGTGGCCGTCTGCTTGACTTCCTCCACCGTGGTCGCCGTCTCCGACATCGCCGTGGCGGTCTCCGTCGCGCCCGCCGCCACTTGCGTCGTCCCCGCCAGGATTTCGCTGGCCGAGGTGGTCAGCACACTCACCCCTTCGCCGATCTCGCGATTCATCTCGCGCAGGTTCTTCACCATCGTTGCCAGGGCGATCCCCAGCGCATCTTTCTCGGATTGCAACTTCACCTCCACGCGCAGGTCGCCCGTGGCTATCTGTTGAGCCACATCGACCTTCGCTTGCAGTGAACCGGCCATGCGGTTGAACTGCTCTTCGAGGATGCCGATCTCGTCGCGGCGGTAGCTGCTTACGGGCTGCACCGCGATCTCGCCGGCGGCGATGCGGCCGGCCCGCTCGGCGATCTCGCGCAGCGGCGCGGCGATCATCTTGTTGAGCAGCAAGGCCATGAACAGGCCCACCGCCAGCGCTGCTGCGCCGACAGCGACAAGCTTACGTATCGTAAGCAGGGCTTCGAGCTCGGAACGGGCCACTTCGGCACGCGCCTTTTTCTTGGTAAGGTCGATCAACTGTTTGGTGACGGTCTGGATTTTTGCGAAGCGCTCTGCCTGGGCGCCGATCAACAGCCGCGCGGCCTGGTCGGTCTTGCCCTGGTAGATCAGCGGGATCGTCTGCTGTTCGCGCATTTCCCGATACTCCTGCCGCAGCCGTTCCAGTTCGTCGAGCAGCGCCCTGACCTGCGCATCGTCGCGGCTGCGCTCCTTGACTGCGCGCAGCTTTTCCTCGTTGGCCTGGGAGTGTTCGCGTATGGTCCGATGCACGGCCTCCTGCTCCGGCCGCAGCGTCAGCAGCAGCATGCTCAGCATCCCGGCGCGGTTCTCGTCGAGGCTCGCGAGGACATCCTGGATATCCGTGACGTCGGCGAAATCCTCTTCGTACAGCGCCTTCTGTATCTCCTGCATCGCGGCGATGCCCCACCAGGCGCTGGTGGCGACGATGCCGAGGAAGGCCAGCATCAGGCCGAAGCCGAGGAACAGCTTGGCCCGGGTGGAAACGTTCAGCAGCCAGTTCATGATGCGTCCTTTCGCTCGACGAAGTTCAGATGCGCTCAGATGCGCTCAGATTCGATATGTCTCCGTCAACTGCTTCAATTTCGCGCGCAACTCGTGCAGGCCGCGCGCCGCGCTCTCGTTTTGCTTCGTGCTTTCCGCGTTCTGCTCGCTCGCCTGCTGAATGCTCTGCATGGCCAGCGCCACTTGATCCATGCCCGCCAGTTGCTGCTGCGCCGACACCGCGATCTGCACCGCGGCCTGTGCGGCGGCGACGATGCTGTCGGACAGGACGCGGATCGACTCGCCGACTTCCGTTGACAGCGTCATACCGGCGTCCACCGCCTTGTTGCCTTGCTCGGTGGCCATCACCGCCGCGCTGGTGGCTTTCTGGATGTCGCCGAGGATGGTGCGCACTTGCGCGGTCGCCTGCTTCGACTGTTCCGCCAAACTCTTGACTTCCTGCGCCACCACGGCGAAGCCCTTGCCGTGTTCGCCGGCCTTGGCCGCCTCGATGGCCGCATTGACCGCCAGCAGGTTCGATTGCTCGGCCAGGTCGTTCACCGTGGCGATGATCTCGCCTATGGTCTGGTTCTGCTCCGCCAGCCGCACGATGCTCTCGGCGATCGAGACCATTTGCTCCTGGATGCGGCGCATGCCCTCGACCGACTCTTCGATTGCCTTGCGCCCGTTCTGGGATATCTGCGCCGTCTTCTGCGCGCCTTCCGATACCTGGCGCGCCTTGTCGGTCGATACCTGGGCCGTCTGTTTGACTTCCGCCACGGTTGTGCTCGTCTCGCTCACCGCCGTGGCCGTTTCGGCGGTGCTCGCGGCGATCTGCGACACCGAGGCGGTCAGTTGCGCGGCGGCGGCGCTCAAGCTCTCGGACACCTCGGTCACCAGCCGGATCGAGCCGACGATGCCGCGCGAGACGAGGAAACCGGCGGCAATCGCCAACGCCATCACGCTCGCCACCAGCAGGCCGATGCGCAGCACCAGGTCCTCGACCAGGGCGTCGAGACTCTTCTCGGGGATCATGTAGAACAGGGTCCACGGCACGCTGGTCAGCCGCCGCGCGACGCCGACGTTCCATTGCTGGTTGACCGGGGCGAAACCGCGGAAGACTTCGCGGCTGGGCGAGGACGCGCGCGCTCGGTCGAACTGCTCGGGAAAAACTCTCGGCTCTTCGAGCAACTGGCGCGTGCGCTCGCCGAAACGGCGCTCGGCCACCATCGCGTTGAGGACCGCAGGGTCGAGTCGCCCGCCGGGATGGAACACGATGTCCCGGTTGTAGCTGTGGGCGATCCGCACGCCATGGTGGTCGAACAGCACGGCGAAGCTTTTCGCCCCCGCCTTTTCGTTGCCCTCGGCGACCAGGGCCCAGAAAGCGTCGGCCCGTACCCAGACGGCGACCGCGCCGCCGCCGCGCCGCTCGCGGAGCGGCGCCAGATACGCGATCGCCGTCTCGCCAGCGCCAACTTCCGGCGGCAGGTTATGCAGATCGGAAATCACCGTGCCCCCCTTCAACACCTCCCGCACATAGCCGAACCCGGCCAGGCTGCTGCCGGCGAGCTTCGGCTCGGTGGCGAGAAGCACGGTGCCGGCCGCATCCAGGATCGCCATGCCGCGGATGCTGCCGTCGGCCTTCTGCCACTGCTCCAGCAGGCCGCGCGCGGCCGGCGCCTGCTTGTCGCGCGCTGGCGCCGGCGCCGCGGCGTAGGCGACGATGTCCGGCAGCTCGGCGATGCGCTCGGCGCCCTGCCGGTAGCGTTGGTGGAAGGCATCGAGCTTGCCTTCGATCTCGTCGCCGCGCGCGGTCAGCAGCGCGGCGGCGTTCCTCAGGACTTCGTCGCGGGCGGAATTGAATTCGACGATTCCCACCGCCGCCAGAGGCAGCACCGACGAGGCGAACAGCAGCAGGACGATCTTGAGGCGGAGTGGCCAGCGGCCAAAGCCGAGTAGGGTCATCGCTACATCCTCCTGTCATTGATCAGACGCGATAACGTCCGACCAGTTGTTCGAGTTTCTGCCCCAGGCCGTGCAGGTTGCGCGCCGCCGTCTCGGCCTGGCGCGTGCTCTCCAGGTTCTGCGTGGTCGCCAGCTTGATGTTCTCGGTGGCCTGCGCCAACTGGTCCATGCCCGCCAACTGCTGTTGCGCCGAGACCGCGATCTGGTTCGCCGCCTGCGCGCTCTCGGCCATGCTCTCGGTCAGTTGCCGGATCGCCTCGCCGGCATCCTTCGATTGCCTGACCCCGGCTTCCACCGCTTTGGTGCCCTGCTCGGTCGACAGCACCGCGCCGCTGGTGGCCTTCTGGATGTCGCCCAGTATCGTGCGCACTTGCGCCGTGGCCTGTTTCGACTGCTCGGCCAGACTTTTGACTTCCTGCGCCACCACGGCGAAGCCCTTGCCTTGTTCGCCGGCCTTGGCCGCTTCGATCGAGGCGTTCACCGCCAGCAGGTTCGATTGTTCCGAGAGGTCGTTCACCGTGGCGATGATTTCGCCGATGGCCTGCCCTTGTTCCGCCAGGCGCACGATGCTCTCGGCGATCTGTTCCATCTGTTCGCGGATGCGCTGCATGCCCTCCGTGGTGTCTTCCACGGCCTTCCTGCCGCCTTGCGAGACCTGCGCCGCCTTCTGCGCGGCTTCCGCCACCAGCTTGGCCTTCTGGTTGGCCAAGGTGGCCGTCTGCTTGACTTCCTCCACCGTGGTCGCCGTCTCCGACATCGCCGTGGCGGTCTCCGTCGCGCCCGCCGCCACTTGCGTCGTCCCCGCCAGGATTTCGCTGGCCGAGGTGGTCAGCACACTCACCCCTTCGCCGATCTCGCGATTCATCTCGCGCAGGTTCTTCACCATCGTTGCCAGGGCGATCCCCAGCGCATCTTTCTCGGATTGCAACTTCACCTCCACGCGCAGGTCGCCCGTGGCTATCTGTTGGGCGACGTCCGCCTTGCCCCTGAGGCTGTCGACCATGGTCACGAAGGCCAGACCCAGCGCGTCCTTGTCGGATTTCGGCAGCACCTGGGTGCCGAGCTCGCCGCGCGCGATGGCATTCGCCGCGTCGGCCTTCTCGTGCAGCGACTCGGCCATGCGGTTGAACTGCTCTTCGAGCGCACCGATCTCGTCGCGGCGTTGGGCCACCGCCGGTTTCACCACAATCTCGCCGGCGGCGATGCGCCCGGCCCGCTCGGCGATCTCGCGCAGCGGCACGGCGATCATCCGGTTGAGCAACAGCACCATGAACAGGCCGGCCGCCAGCGCCACGACGCCGACCGCGACGAACTGGCGCAACGCCAGCAGGGCCTCGCGCTCGGCACGGGCCACTCCGGCGCCGGCTTTCTTCTTGCTGAAGTCGATCAACTGCCGGGTGACCGCCTGGGCTTTGCTGAAACGCTCGTCCTGCGGGCCTAACGCGATCTTGGCGGCTTGTTCGCCCTTGCCTTGGTAGATCAGCGGGACCGCCTGCTGTTCCCTGACTTCCCGATATTCCTGCCGCAATCTATCCAGTTCGTCGAGCAGCGTCTTGACCTGCGCATCGCCGTGGCTGCGCTCCTTGATTTGGCGCAGCTTGTCCTCGGTGATTTTGGAGCGTTCCCGCATGGCCCGGTGCACCGCCTCCTGTTCCGGCCGCTGCGTCAGCAGCAGCATGCTCAGCAGGCCGGCGCGGTTCTCGTCAAGGTTGGTCAGGACCTCCTGGATATCCGAGACGTCGACGAAGTCCTCTTCGTACAGTGCCTTCTGCGCCTCCTGGATCGCGGCAATGCTCGCATAGGCGGTGACGATCACGACGACGAGAAACGCCAGCATCAGGCCGAAGCCGGCGAAGAGCTTGCCTCGCGTGGAGAGATTGAGCAGCCAGTTCATGATGCGTCCTTTCCAATTGCAAAACCTTATCCGGCTACTTCCGCGGCGACGACGATGGTGGGGTCGGACAGCAGCTTGTGTCCGTCCAGCACCACCTCGCGCTGCCGCGTGACGCCCATCAGGTACTCGGCGCGGATCTCGGTCAGCGTGGGCAGCGGCGCTTGCAGATCGTCCTTCGCGATGCGCCGCACGCCGATGATGGCGTCGGCCAGGATTCCGAATTCCATCGCGCCGTCGCCGAGGACGATGACCTTGTTCAGGTCGGACAGTCCCTGCGCCGGCAGCTCGAAGAACTTCTTGATATCCAGCACCGAGACGATGCGGCCGCGGACGTGAATGATGCCCATCACGAAATCGGGTGTGCCGGGCAGCGGCGTAAAGTCCCGCAGGGGGTAAACCTCGCGCACCCAGCTTGTCTCCAGCGCGTAATGCTCGCGCGCCAGCAGGAATTCCAGCGCCTCGAAGCCGGGGCCCGCGGCGGCCGGCGGCTCGGCCGCCAAGGCCCGCGCCCGGGCGGCGAGAATCGCCCGGCGCTGCTCCGGCGGCGGCGCGAATTCCTCGTCGAGCAGCTGCCCGGCGGCCTCCAGCCGGCGCCGCACCTCGCTCCAGTCAATGGTCTTGGCTATGCGTGCCGGCTTCATGAGATGGACTCCCCGCTATCGATGATGTCGAGCAGACGGCCGGCGGTCAGGCCTTCCGCATCGGGCAGGGGCTCGCCGGGCGGATGGGCGGCGAGCAGCTCGCGGGCGTTGGCGAAGTGCCGGGCCGCGGTCGCCCCTTGCCCCAGGCGGCGGTACAGGTTGCCCAGCGCGAAATGCGCCAGCGCAAAGTCCTGGTCGAGATAGAGCGCCTGCTTGAGCGCCGCCGCCGCCGCCGCGCCTTGCCCCTGCTCGGCGAGTACCGAGGCCAGCAGGTAGCGCAGGCCGGGGTTGAACTTGTCGGCCGCTACCGCTGCCTCGCACCAGCGGCAGGCTTCGTCCAGCTTGCCTTGATTGGCGCAGGCCCGCGCCGCCAGGACCAGGCCCGGCACGTCGCCCGGCGCTGCGGCGGCGAGGACGTCGGCCGCCATGGCGTAGTCGCCTTGCGTGTAGCAGGCCAGGGCCTGCCGATAGGTCTCCGCGCAAGCCGCCACCGATTCGGTGGACTGCGCGCGCGGCAGAGGCGTGGCCGCGGCAGGCGCTGCGGCTTGTTGCGTGTCGCGATCGGCAAGAGTTGGCGCTGGCGGCACGGCGATCCGCGCCCAGGCCGGCAGCGCATACGCCTCGGCAGGCATCATCTGCATCGCGGGCATCGCGGGATGGAGTGCCGCCGGCGTCTCGCCCTTGCGATAGAGAAAGGCGTCCCTGAAACTGACCGGGACAAAGCCGGAAAACATCGTCGCGTTGGCCTCGGTCGGACTCACCACCAGCCAGCCGTCATCGGTCAATGCGCGGCGGAACTTGTCCAATACCGCGCGCATCGCGTCGGCCTCGAAATACATCAGGACGTTGCGGCACAGCACGATATCCATGGCATTGGTATTGTTGTCGAGCGCGGGATAAACGTCGTCTACCAGGTTCAGGTAGTCGAAGCTCGCCAGCCGCCGCACCTGTGGCGCGAGCGCGTAATTCCCCGCCCCGGACGGCGCGAAATATCCCTCGCGGAACCACGCCGGCGCGCCGCGGAACGACCACTCGCGATAGTCGCCGCGCATCGCCTTGGCGAGAAAGTGGGGATTGATGTCGGTGGCAAGCAGGGTGATGTTCCATTGCTCCAGGTCCGGAATCAGCCGGCTCAACAACACCGCCACCGAATAGGGTTCCTCGCCGGTGCAGCAGCCGGCGCTCCAGATGCGCAGTTGCAGGCGGCCGGCGGCGCGGCGGGCGGCGATCAAGGCGGGCAGCACCTCGTCTTCCAGCGCGGAAAACACCGCCGGCTCGCGGTAGAAATAGGTCTCGCCGACGGTGAGGTGGCTGGCGAGGATTTCCACCTGGCGCCGGTTCCGCGGCGACGCCAGCAGCCATTGCATGCATGCTCCGGCCCCGGCCAGGCCGAGTTCCGGCGCCGCCCGTTCCAAGCCGCGCAGCATGTCGGGCCAGCGCTCGCGCGGGAAATGCAGCCCGATCCGGCTGGACAGGAAGCCGCTGAATTGCCGCAGGAGAAGGTCGGAAATCGCGCCGGTCATGGTGGGTCAATCGCGTTTCAATCGGCGGACGCGGCGGGCGAGAGCGCCGCATCGAGCGCGCGCTCTTCCTCCAGCGAGAGGAAGCTGTCGAGATCGTGAATCAGCACCATGCCGTCGGGACTTTTTACGATTCCGGTCAAGTGACGCGTACCGGCGACCACGCTGTCGACGGCGACAAAATCCTTCTCGTCGCATTCGATCACGCCGACCACCGCGTCGACGATCATGGCCAGCATCCGCGTCGCGCTATGGGCGATCAGCAACTGGTCGTCAAGCCCGGTCTCCCGCTCGGCCAGCCCGAAGCGCCGCCGCAGATTGATCACCGGCACGATGCGGCCCTGCACATTGATGACGCCGCAGACGATTTCCGGAGCCTGCGGCAGCGGCGTCGCGGCGACGGCGCGCACCGCTCGCGCCACCCGGTCCAGCGGCAAGGCGAGGAACAAACCTTCCAGATTGAAGGCGACGAGCGAGCTCATGGAACCTCCTGCCAGTGAGGAAGCGGGGCGGACAGCGCGTCCCGCTGGTTTGCCATGGACTCAGTATAGGCAAGTTCACTGCTGTCCGGCTAAATCGCGAACAGATTCAATTGGTTGTTGATGATACTG
>NZ_JASJPC010000047.1:0-18532 GCF_031426875.1 Sulfuritalea sp. | reverse complement strand
TTCATCTGGCATGTACCATCGTCTGGTTGGCTTGATTGAGAACACGCCCTAGGCTGCATCAAGAATCCGACTCACCAAATAGGGATATCCCCTAGCGCGGAAGGGAAGCCCCCAATTTCAAATGTCAATGAATTGGCTCACATTCAGCGGCGGGCAAAAAATCTTAGACCCGCCTTGTTGTCATCTCGCACGTAATGCGCGGCGACATGAGGCATCGCCCGAGTGCCATGTCGATCAAACCAATCAGAGGAGATAAGTCATGTCGCAAGCAGCCTTGAAGCAAGCACTCAGCAAAACCGTGCAGGGTATTCAGGATAATCCCGTCATGTCGCGTGTGGTTTTTGAAGCCGAAACGGCACTGGTCGAAGGTGTCCGCTGTACCGGCAAGGTGCGCAACTTTGCGCCGATTGTTGTCGACGAACCGCCTGAACTCGGCGGGCAGGACAAGGGAGCGAATCCGGTGGAACTGCTCCTGGTGGCTCTCGGCTCATGCCAGGAAATCATGTATGCGGCAATGGCAGCGATGATGGGAATCAAGCTCGACGAAGTAAAGGTCAATCTGAAGGGTTCGCTCGACCTGAAGGGTCTGTTCGGCATGGATCCCGCGATACCGCCGGGGTATCAGAAGATCAGCTTCGAAACCTTTCTCAAGAGTTCGGCCCCGGAGGAAGAACTGCGCAAGCTGATCGAGGCGGTCGAAACTCATTGTCCCGTGCTCGACACACTGGTACGGCCGATTGAAGTGACTGGCAAAGTGACCATCAACGGCGCCGCCGTGATGGTGCCGGCCTGACATGAATTCGTCGGCGCATTGCGATGCGCCGACGATCCACTCGAGGCGGGAGGCTCAAGATGGCTCAGGTTCATGAAGTTGTCGTTCCAGATGTCGGTAGCAAAGAGGCGTTGTCAGTCGCTGAAATCCTGGTCAAAGCCGGAGATCTGGTCTGGGCCGATGATCCGCTGGTGACGGTCGAGTCCGGCAAGGCGGTCGTCGACGTGGCAGCACCTGTGGACGGCACCATCACTGAAATCAGGATCGCCATTGGCGACAACGTGACTCCTGGCAGAATAGTGGTCGTGATGACGGCAAGTCGGGAGCAACGACCAAAGCGCCAATCGGCGGATGCTGCTGCTTCTGCGCCACGCAAGTTTTCACTGTTTGCGGCCTTTGCTGCGGCGTCGCACGCCGACACGCCGCCGGAGGAGCTCTCGTGTGAGTTGCTGGTATTGGGCGCTGGGCCGGGGGGGTACTCTGCCGCGTTTCGCGCCGCCGACCTGGGGCTGGATACGATCGTGGTGGAGCGCTATCCGATTCTGGGGGGTGTCTGCCTCAATGTCGGCTGCATTCCATCCAAGGCTTTGCTGCATCTGACCATTGCCATGGAAGAAGCCATAGGTATGGCCAGGACGGGTATCGATTTTGCCCCGCCCCACATCGACATCGACAAACTCCGTGCCCATAAAGTGAAGGTCGTCGGCCAACTCACCGGAGGGCTTGCCGGAATGGCAAAGGCACGCAAAGTGCGCACGGTGTTCGGAAACGCCCACTTCCGCGATGCGCACAGCGTAGAGGTCGAGCTTGACGAGGCTGCGGGTAAGGGAATAGGCGCGCACCAAGTGATCCATTTCAGGAAGTGCATCATCGCTGCGGGTTCGCACCCGGTGCACCTGCCATTCCTGCCCAAGGATCCACGCATAGTCGATTCCACCGGCGCACTGGAACTCCGCTTTGTGCCAAAGAAGATGCTCGTCATCGGTGGCGGCATAATCGGCCTCGAGATGGCCACGGTCTATTCCGCCCTTGGGGCGCGCATCGATGTGGTGGAGATGCTGGACAGCCTGATGCCGGGACCGGACCGCGATCTAGTCAGAATATGGGAAAAGCAGAACCGGCACCGCTTCGACGACGTCATGCTGAAAACTCGAACGGTAGCGGTTGATGCCCGCGACGATGGTCTGTGGGTCAGGTTCGAAGGGGAGGACGCGCCGGCGGAAGCCCGTCGCTACGATATGATCCTGCAGGCCGCCGGACGCCGTCCCAATGGCCTGGATATCGGTGCGGACAAGGCTGGCATTGCCGTCAGCGCAGCCGGCTTCATCCAAGCAGACAGCCGGATGGCGTCCAATGTGCCTCATATCTTTGCTGTCGGCGATATTGTGAGCATGCCCCTGCTGGCCCACAAGGCAGTGCACCAGGCCCACGTTGCCGCGGAATCCGCCGCCGGGCTGGCCAGCTGCTACGACTCTTCACTGATTCCGGGCGTGGCCTACACTCACCCGGAGATTGCGTGGGTTGGCTTGTCTGAGGACGCTGCAAAGCAGATGGAGGTGGAGGTAGACGTGGCCAGATTTCCCTGGGCCGCCTCGGGGCGGGCCATCGCCAATGGCGCTGACTACGGAATGACAAAACTTTTGTTCGACCGAACCAGCGGCACGATACTTGGAGGCGCCATCGTCGGGCCCAGCGCCGGCGACATGATCGGTGAAATCACCCTGGCGATCAGTCTGAAGTGCGACGCCGTCGCCATAGGCAAGGCGATTCACCATCCTCATCCGACGCTGGGAGAGACCATCGGCATGGCCGCACATGTCGCTCACGGCACGTGCACCGATCTGCCGGCGCTGCAAAGCAGACGCGCATAGATTCATGGTCAACGCGCAGCCCCGCCGCGAGAGCTACGATTCGGAGCAGCCGGTCTTGAGTGAACCTGCTATTCCACCTGGTTCTGTATCGCCATCTTCACCAGGTCCGCAACGGAGCGCGCATGCATTTTTTCCATCACCTTGGCGCGATGAACTTCGACCGTTTTCGCACTCAAGCCCAGCGAATTCGCGATGGCCTTATTCGACATTCCCTCCACTACGAGGTCCAGTACTTCGCGCTCGCGTGGGGTCAGGCTGGCGAACAGCGATCCCAACTGCACGCGCTGCGTATTCTTGCTGCGCCGCCGGGCATCGAAGACGATCGCTTTCTGGATACGGTCTAGCAGATCCTGGTCGTTGAACGGCTTCTCGACAAAGTCGAAAGCTCCGGACTGAACCGCCCGTACCGCCATCTGCACGTCACCATGGCCCGTGATGAAAATAATCGGCACCTGGATCCGCTGTGCCGCCAGGCGTTCCTGCAGATCCAGGCCGCTCATGCCTGGCATTCGCACATCGAGAACCAGGCAACCCGGCTTCGATGACTCATAACCGTCGAGAAACTCTTGGGCCGAGGAAAACGTCTCGACCTTGAGGCGTACGGATTCGATCAGCCAACGCAGACTGCGGGCAACGGCCTGATCATCATCAACTATGAATACTGTTGGCTCGCTCATGCTTATTCGCTTGCTGTTCGCTGGCCTGCAGCGTGAAGCGGAACGTCGCGCCGCCCTTTCTGCCCGACTCGGCCCGGATGCGGCCGCCGTGTGACTCGACGATTGAGCGGCTGATGGAAAGCCCCATGCCGACGCCTTCCAGCTTGGTGGTAAAGAACTGGTCAAACACCTGATCTATGACTGCACCGTCGATTCCGGGTCCGGTATCGCCGACCTCGATCTCGACGACAGCGTCACCGACCAGCCGCGTCAGGATGGTGACCTGACGCCGTGACCATTGCGAGTCCGCCATTGCCTCGACTGCGTTGCGCACCAGATTGCAGATCACCTGCTCGATCATGATCGCGTCGGCCTGTACCTGCGGCAATCCGGAATCCAGATCGAGTCTAACGATTGCGCCTTGCTGCCGCGCCTCGGACTCGGTGAATTTGACCACCGTGCGCACGATCTGGTTGATGTCGAGCGGCTTCATCTGCAGTTCGCTCTTGCGTACGAAATCTCTCACATGTCGAAGAATTTCTCCAGCGCGCTCGGCCTGCTCGCACACCTCTTCGAGCGGCTCGATGAGTTCTCCCGGACTCATGCCGTCCGCGTGCAGCCGACGGATGCAACCGCGGGCAAAGTTGGCGATCGCGGTCAGCGGTTGATTGAGTTCGTGGGCGATACCGGTTGCCATCTCGCCCATGGTAGACAGGCGTGCTACCCGCGCAAGTTCCGTCTGGTGCCGCCGCGCCTGCTCCTCTGCATTCTTTTTTTCGCTTATATCGCGTGTAATTCCAAGCAAGGCGTAGATCGTGCCTCGCGCATCGCGTAGTGGCACGGCATGTGATTCCATCCAAGCCGTTCTGCCTTTGAAGGTATGAACCTTGAACTCGTAGACAACTGACTCACCGCAGAAAACACGGCGCATATTCTCCCGATAGAAATCGATGTATTCCGGCGCGACCACGCAGTAAATCTTCTTGCCGACAATGTCTTCCGGTCGGTCGGCATCCAGCAGCTTGAGTCCCGCCGGATTAATCTCGAGCACGGTGCCGTCTGCTGTCTGCAGTTTTACACATTCAGGCTCGGACTCGATAATGGCGCGCAGACGGTACTCGTTCTCGTGCAGGCGATCCAGCACGCCTTGGTGCTCTGCGTCTCTATTGCGGATGAGTTGCTCCGCTTCATGCAGGCGCAGAAACATAACGCCTGAAACAATCAGCGCCATTGCTAGTCCCCCGCCCAGCGCGACCAGTGCGAACAACATCGATTCACTTCCAGAGATCATCTCACCGACACCGATTTATTGTGCAATGCAACCTTAGCAGACTCCCTCTACGGTTCAATCAGGGACAATCACCAGGATTCTAGGTAAATACCCTAATTACCCTCTACTGCCTTGAAGAACCCAGCCTCGACCATGTCCGGCGCCTTGTTCGGTCCGAACAGGACGATGGGCTCGCCTTTTCAGCGCAAGCAATCGATCGCGTGGAATTCCACACTACCATCAGACTGCTGGCGGTCATCGCCGCCGCAGCAAACAGGGGATTGAGGAATCCCGTTGCGGCCAACGGGATCGCGACGGCGTTGTACGAGAACGCCCACGCAATATTCTGTTGAATTCGGCGACGGGTGGTAGCGAGTATTTCGAAGGCGTCGAAAATTCGGTCCAGACGGTCACCCGGAATGACCACGTCAGCCGCATCGGCTGCCAGCGCGGTGGGTGTGCCAAATGCAATACCCAGGTCCGCCGCGGCGAGCGCCGGAGCGTCGTTGCTGCCGTCACCGACCATGGCTACGGTGCCAACCGATTTGAGCTGGCGTATCACTGCAGCCTTCCCCTCTGGAGGAACGCCGGCATAGACTTCATCGACGCGGTCTTCGTATCCGCCCGGATGCTCCGCTCCGGTCAGCAACACTATGCGACTGGTTTTCCGCAGTCGGTCAACGACCTGTTCCCACTCGGATCGCTGCTGGTCCCGCGTAATGATGGCGCCTTGGGCGCATCCGTCCCAGCCGACATAGGACACGACCCCCGCGCCGCCGGTGCCGCGTGCGACCGCGGCAATGAGCCAATCCGGTATCGCCCATCCCATTAGCGCAAACAAGGACCTGCTGCCTACCGCTACGCGCAGGCCGTCGACGCTGGCCACTGCGCCCTTGCCGGGATGGATATCAAGATCGCTAGCCGTTCGGCTCGCGTCCAGTCGCGCGATGGCCTCGGCGATCGGGTGGGATGAAAGGCGTTCCACCGCCGCCGCGAGCTCGGTCACTACAGGCGGTCCGAGCACCTCGTCCACCGCCATTTCGCCGGTGGACAGGGTGCCAGTTTTGTCGATTGCGACGATGTTGATCCGGGATGCCTTTTCAAAGGCATCGGCGCTGGTGATGATGATGCCGTGGCGCAAAGCCGTGCTCAGGCCGGCAGCGGTGGACAGTGGGATCGCCAGGCCGAAGGCGCAGGGGCAGGAGACGATCAATGTCGCCAGACCCGCCAGAAACGCATCCGCCGGCGTGGCTCCAGTCAGCAGAAGCCAGCCGGTGACAACAAGGGCGGCGACCAGCACCACGGGTACGAAGACCCTGGCCACGCGGTCGGCCACGCCACGGATTCCTGCGGTCGAACTCTGAACGTTCCAGAGGATGCGCGCGAGATTGTCGATCCGGCTTGCGACTTCGGGACCGACCGCAACTTCAATGTCGCCTTCGACCAAGATGGTGCCGCCGAGGACGGCTTCACCTAGCCCCCGGTTGACCGGGAACGGCTCCCCGGTCATCAGCGACTCGTCGACCGCACCCTGCCCACTGACCACAATACCATCTACCGGAATGGCCTCGCCCTGGCGGACGAAAACATGGTCACCCGGATTGAGCTGGTCGATGGCCTGGACCCGGAATTCGCCGTCCTCAAGTACGCGCGCGGTCGGTGTCCACGCGTCGATGACCTTGCTCAACTCACGAGTCGCCCTTGCCTTGGCGCCTTGTTCCAGATAGCGGCCAAGGGTCACGACTGCCACGATCATGGAGGCGACATCGAAATACAGATCAAGCGATCCGAATAACAACTGCCCAACGCTGTATCCATAGGCTGACAGGATGGAAATCGCCAGAAGATTGTCCATGTTCAGCATGCGTGTGCGCAGCCCGATCCGGGCCCCGCGGAGAATCGGTAGCGCGACATAGAAAATCAGCACTGTCGTACACACAAACATGGCCCAGGGAGCGGCATGGAAAGCGATCGATCCGATGGGGGCCAGTTCGTGCCGTTCGACCAGGCCGATGTAGGTGGGATACAGAAAGATCAGACTCAACATCATCACAACGTTGTTCAATATGATTGCGGTGATGAGCCTCAACAGGGGCTGGCGTTCGTCATCCTCGGGAGCGCTATCCGTGCGCAGCCTTGCGCGATATCCGGCCAGACTCAATACCTGCGGAAGCTCGAACTCACGAATGAGGCCGGGGTCGTAGATTATTCGTGCCGTTGAGGTCGCATAGCTGGCCGATGCCGCAAGGATGCCATCGATCTTTTCCGCCGTTCGCTCAATCAGAATCTCGCACGAGGAACAATGCATGCCGTCTATCCTGAGGAATGCTTCCGCCCCCCCCAGGCTGGGCGCCGCCTTGAGGACCGGTCTCTCTGCTTTGGCGGAAAGGGCTTCCGCACCGAAGCTCCGGTAGACCTCGCTGCAACCGAAGCAGCAAAACGAGTGACCATCGCTCCGCAACGGCGGCACCGGAGTCGGCAACCCGCAAAGCTCGCACGTCAGCGGTTTCATGGGCCTGTCCGCTGCATGGGCAGGATCGGCAGCAGCAAGAAACCGTGTGAGCGGATCGAGGGGCAATTCGCAGGAACCCAGAAATCGCATTGCCTCATCCGTTTGGTTTTTCAGGCACTCAACGGCGCCTGTGTTGCCGATTACTGGCTGCTGAAACTCTCCGGGCCGCCTCTCAAACAAGGGCCTCAATGATGATGGCCAGTTGCAGCAGACTGAGCTGAATCAGCGAGCCTATGAAGTTGATCATGGCGGCTCGTGGAGTTGGATTCCGCGCGAGTTGAATACTCCGGTGGAGGAAATATGCACCCCCCAGGGCGGCACCGGTCAGATAGATCCAGCCCGTGCCATAGAGTAGCGGAAGCAGGGAGGTGATTACCAGCGCTATGGAACTGAGCAGCGTGACCCACGCCGCGGATGGGTTGCCGATCACCACGGGAAGCATGGGGATTCCGGCCCCGGCATACTGATCGCCGCGCGCGATGGCGAGGCTCCAGAAATGAGCGGGAGTCCACAGAAACAGCACGCCGGCCAGCAACAGCGGCAAGGGACCGGGAACCGGATCCACCGCGGCGGCACCGGCCAGCACGGCAAAGCTGCCGGCCAGTCCGCCGACGACAATATTGAGACTGGTTCGGCGCTTCAGCCAGACGGTATACACCACGCCGTAGACAAGGGCGCCGAGGAGCAGGTGCAGGGCCACTGCCGCGTTCAGTACCGCCCCGGCCCACAACACCGCCCCCGCCAGCATCAGGGAGAGGAGCAGTGGCCAGTATTTCAACGCCAGAAAATGCTGACCGGTTACGAACGGCCGATTGGCCGTGCGGGCCATCAGGCCATCCACATCCCGTTCGAAGTATTGATTGAATCCCCCGGAGCTGGCCGAGGCCAGCAGCACCGTCAAGGCCAGTACCAGTATTTGGCTGCTGCTCGGCGCCGGGCCGGGAGTAATCGCGAGGCCGGCCATTGCAGCCATCACAATGGTTACGCCGATGCGCAGCTTGAAAATGCTTACCGTCTGCCGGATCAGGCTGATAGTCATGAGATCGTCCTATGGTCTTGGCCTGCGCTTCGAATCATGCCCGTTCAATGGTGGCACCACCACGGGGGCATCACGAATCGACGCCTCCCGTGGAAAACACTGCCGCTCTTCAGGCAGCGCTTGCTGCGCGATTCCCTGCGCTCGAGGTGATTTCGATGGATTTCATGAAGTTGTAAAGATAGACGACATAGGCTGCGCCGAGGATGAGCCCGAAGAAAAGAATCAGGTAGCCGTAGAACATCCAGCCCTCCTGATTCCAAGCCGCAAATCGCCGCGGCATGCCGGCCGCGCCTGCCGCCAACATCACCAATGCCGCGCCGATGCCGCCGACGGCGAAGAGACGGACAAACCAGGTACCCAGCACCGGATCGAGCTTGCGTCCAGTGATCACTGGATAGTGGTGATAGAGCACGCCCATCCACATCATGGACATCGCGACCAGCACCGTCATGGTGTGCCCGCTTTGCCACATCGTCCCGTGAAGCATGAATGCCCAGGCCACGTTCGAGGTAACCATGGCACTCGCCCCGTCAAGGATGTAGAGCACGAAGCCGATCAGCGCGGCAATGATGCCGGGTTCCGGCCTCAGGCCATGCTGCCAGATGGTCGCGAGTATGGTGAAGATGCTCAAGGCTGCGCCAAGACCCGTTCCCCAGCTCATGATGGTCGCCTGATAGGCGAGCATGGCGGGTTGGTTGGGGAACAGGGTGATGAAATGGTGAAGGAACGTGGTTACGGACGTAAGCAGCAAAATCCACAAGGCCGCATTGGCGATGCGATCACTGAAAAGCTTGCGCGTCCCGTCAGCGAGGTAAAGCGGCAGCGTCGCGTACACCGCACTGATCACCATCAGCGCCATCGCTTCCATCAGGTTATGGGCGAAGATGAAGAAGACGTACTGGAACACCACCGGTTCAGTCGCCCAGGAGACGGCGTCCATGGGGACGATCCCGTACAGCGCGAGCAACACAGCGCTTGCCACGATCATCAAGGGGGTTCCCGATACCAGCAGCGTGAAGGCCGACAGGATCATGCCCAGCATGCCAGGATCCTGCAGCGTACGCTCTGCGAGTTGCAGATCCTTCCGCTTCTCACCGAAGAATGTCAGTCGGATAAGAAAAACCGGATACAGCACGATCATGGTGGTCAGCACCAGGGCGATGCCCGAGAACCCGATCACGACCGCATTCATGCTCCATATACCCATTTGCGCGCCGACAATGGGCAGCGGGTACATGACGACCAGACTGATCGAGAGTCCCATCAGTATGGCGACGGTGAGCAGGGCCGAACCGATATTCAGGAACCAGAATATCAACGCGGGGAATATTCCCGTGATCGGCTTGCCGACACAGCCGCCCGATCGGTGCAAGCCCACCCCGATCATCAGTTGGAAGACGCATGGAAATGCCAGCGCGGCACCATGCGCGGTGAGCGCGGTGTAATACCAGTCGGTGTTGAGGTCCAGAATCTGTGTGGCCGGCATCACCAGGCCCAGCAGGCCGGCGACGGCAAGCCAGACGAAGGAGGCCATGATCATCAGGGCCGGCCAGGCGTTGATTTCCTCGAGTCCGGTGCTCTTGTCGACACTGAACATCCGACCAAACAGCGGCATGCCTTGAACGAGTGCGGTTGCGGTGGTCATAATGAGTCCCCTGGAGTTTTGGTTAGGTGCTGCGCTTCACGACGACCAACTCGTCTGCCATCCGGTGGTGCGCGACTCCGCAATACTCCAGACAGCGCACCTTGTAGATACCTGGCTCGTTGAAGGTATGAACGATCGAGGTGGGGTTCTTCAAGCCGGGCATGAGCATCATCGTAAACAGCATCCGCCCATCGGGATGGTAGACCGCAAACCCGTGCATGGTGTCAGCGCTCTTGCCCGAGAAACGCACGGGTTTCCCTGCCTCGATCTCGCGGATCGAAATCTGGTAAGACCAGGACGTTGCCGTCAAGTCCACCTGCTGCAGAGGCTGCCCGGACGCTGCGGCATGCGCTGTGGCGATGGTCGGCATGTATTTCATGCTAGCGAGGTTAACTGCGACGAATACCACGAAGACGACCGTGAGCCATACACCCTCAAGCCGTGAAAGCGACTTGCGGGCTGTTCCACTAGCCGCAGAGTCGACGACGCTCTTGCGGTAGACCACCCAAGTGAAAATGGCCGCGAATGGAACCAGCATGAATAGCGTCATCCAGAATGCGCCCCAACCGGTAAATAGGAAATCAAGCATCTTCGGTTACCCCCTCAAGTAAGAACAAACCCCGGATTCACGGAATCAGCAGTCGATTCTTTTTGTCGCCTGTCGGATCCAGCAAGCTGCGTCGCTCCATCGCTATACATCATGGAAAAAGTCGCGTGAAAGCGATTTGGCGCTTTCTGTCTTGATTTGAATATCCGGACGACCCCGACTGTAATAAGGGTAATTACCTATTCCAGCAAAGAGGAAATATGGCCAAAAACGGTCAGATTTAGGCAGTGATGCTGATTGATTGCCATCCGCCACCATTTGGCAGGCATCGCTTCGTTTGTGCAATGCAAACTTGACAGCCTAGCGCGTCGCAACAATCAGGGACAACCACATGGAGGCTAGGTAATCACCCCAATTGTTTGCGCCGGCTGTTCTGCTAACTTGCTTTACAAATAACCATTTGACACTGGAAGTGTGAAATATCGCCGCGGGGGTGCATCTGCTGAGTACCCCTTCTGCTCAGAATGAAGTACCTACAACAGTCCAACCCCCGTGAGGAGAGCAGCATGAAAAACACAATGCACGTTAAGAACCCGGCCCGCAAGATCGCACTGACGATAGCAGTGTCCGCCACGCTGGCCGCTACGCCGGCATTTGCCGACGAAACCAGTTGTTCGCCCTATACGCCGCTGATCAAGGGGCAAGAAGATCTGGTCTACGTCTGGACCCTCGGCGTCAAAGGGGTCGGCGACGGTTCCGACAAGCTAGTCACCGTGGACGTCAATCCAAAATCCAAGACCTACGGCAAGATTATCCACAAGCTGTCGCTCGGTGGCCGTGGTGAAGTCCATCACGTCGGTCTCTCGGACGATCGCCGTTATCTCTGGGGTGGCGCGCTCGACTCGAACAAAATATACGTCTTCGACATCGGCACCAATCCGGCCAAGCCGAAGTTGACCAAGACCATCACCGACTTCGTGCAGAAGACCGGTTTCGTCGGGCCGCACTCTTTCATCGCGATGCCGGGACGCATGATGATCACACCCCTGTCCAACAACAAGGACCATGGAGGCGAAACGGGCGTGGTCGTCTATAACAATAAGGGCGACTACGTCGCGCACCACGCGATGCCCAAGGACGGTGGTGGCGACGGCTACGGTTACGATGCAGCCATCAATCCGGCAAAGAACGTGTTCCTTACCTCGTCCTTCACGGGCTGGAACAACTACATGATGGACCTGGGCAAGATGGTGAAGGACGGCGAAGCGATGAAGCGCTTTGGCAACACTTCGGTGATGTGGGACATGAAGACCATGAAGCCGCTCAAGGTGTTCCAGACGCCGGGCGCGCCGCTTGAAGTGCGCTGGTCGTGGAAGGCCGGCGACAACTGGGCCGTCACCACCACAGCACTGACCTCCAAGATTTGGGTTTACAAGCAGGACGCCAAGGGCGAATGGCAGGTGAAGGACGTTGCCACCATCGGCGATCCAGCCAAGATTCCGCTGCCCGTGGATATCAGCATTACCGCCGACGGCCGCGGTATGTGGATCAACACCTTCATGGATGGCACTACGCGGTACTGGGACATGTCCGACCCGATGAAGCCGAAGGAAACCTTCACCAAGCAGATCGGTTCGCAGGTCAACATGGTCTCGCAAAGCTTTGATGGCAAACGCGTGTATTTCACCACGTCTCTGCTGGGCAACTGGGACAAGAAGGGCAAGGACGACGAGCAGTTCCTGAAGATGTACAACTGGGACGGCAAGGACCTCAAGCTGGCCTTCGAAATCGACTTCTACAAGGAGAAGCTCGGTCGCGCCCACCACATGAAGTTCCAGGCACGCGATCTGTCCACCTTGAAACCGCTCGACATGGCGTCGAACCTGCCGGCCCTGCTCGCGCAGAAGCAGTAGCAGTAGCGCATGGGGCTCCCCGCCACGTCGCGCCTGGCCCGCCTCCTCATCCGGGGTGGGCTTTTTTTCCTGGGTTGGCTGACGGTCACCGCCGCGCCAGCAGCACCCATCATGGACTTCGTGCCACCGGCAGCAGGTAGCTACAAGCTGGAGCGGATCCAAGCTGCAACGGAAGGCGCAGTGATCGATGCCAAAGGCAAGCGGCGCCGGCTGTCAGAGTTCACCCAAGGCCAGGTCACACTGCTGGCCTTCATGTACTCCTCCTGCGCCGACCCAAATGGTTGTCCCTATGCCCTTACCGTAATGCACTTGGTGAAGGACCAGCTCGAAAAGCTGCCGGAAACCCGCGGTCGGGTGCGTTTTGTCAGCCTCTCTTTCGACCCTGTGCGCGACACACCGCGGGTCCTGGCCCTCTACGGAGGCGACCACAGCGGGGCGAGGCAGCACCTGGCCTGGGATTTTCTAACCACGCGCTCGCGCCGCGAACTGCTGCCGATTCTGCATGGCTTCGGCCAGGATGTCGGGGTGGACATTGACAAGGCCACCGGCAAGCCGGTCGGCACATACAGCCATGTGCTGAAGGTGTTCCTCATCGACCGACAGCGCATGGTGCGCGAGATTTACACGACCGACTACCTGCTGCCGGCGATGGTACTGAACGACATCAAGACCCTGCTCATGGAAGAGGGGGTCCGGCTGAGATGAAGGCCGTGCCCAGCGCCCTTCTACTGTTCTGGGTCCTGGCCCTTTCCGCCTGCGAACGCCCTGGCACGTCGGCTAGCACGCCACTCAGCCTGATACCGCCGCTTGGCTTGCCAGCCGTTCCACTACCGCCCGACAATCCGCTGATTCAGGCCAGAATCGAACTCGGACGTACACTGTTCATGGATCGCCGGCTTTCGCACAACAACACCCTGTCCTGCGGCATGTGCCATGTTCCCGAGCAGGGCTTCACTTCCAACGAGCTGGGCACCGCCATCGGTCTCGAAGGCCAGAGCATCCGCCGCAATTCACCCACGATGTACAACGTCGCCTACGTCGAGCAACTGTTCCACGACGGTCGCGAATTCGGCCTGGAGAATCAGGCCTGGGGGCCGCTGCTCGCCGGCAATGAAATGGCCAACCCTTCCATCGGCTACGTGCTAGAGAAGATCAAGGTCCTGCCCGAGTATGCCGGCCGCTTCGAGAAAGCCTTCGACGGACGCGGCCCCGACGTGCTGACCGTGGGCCAGGCGCTGGCCTCTTACCAGCGCACCCTGGTCTCCGCCAATTCCCGCTTCGACCGCTGGCATTACAGCAAGGAGCAGACCGCGCTGTCAGCAGAGGAACAAGCCGGCTTCCGACTCTTTAGCGGCAAGGCCGGCTGTAGTGGCTGCCATGTCGTCGGGGACAAGCACGCGCTGCTCACTGACAACCGCTTTCACAACACCGGCATCGGCTACGCACATAGCATGGGTCTGCCGAAAACGCACCGCGTGCAGCTCGCGCCGGGCAAGTTCGTCGAAATTAAAGACAACGCCCTGGACTCGTTCGAACGGCCACTGCCTGACGTCGGACGCTATGAAGTAACGCTCGATCCCGAAGACACTTGGGCCTATCGTACGCCGGGACTACGCAACGTCGCGCTCACCGCGCCTTACATGCACGATGGCTCGATTGCCACGCTGGAAGAGGTTGTTGAGTTTTACGACCGCGGCGGCATCGACAACCCGCAGAAAGACCCGCTGCTCAAACCGCTCGGCCTCTCGCCGGCGGAGAAGAAGGCCCTTGCAGTATTCCTTGGAAGCCTGACCGGAGACAACGTCCAGAAGCTCGTGGCGGAGGCCCGTGCCGCACAGCCGGCCGATACACCGCCGGAGAAGGATCCGGCCAGCACCTATCGACGCAGCTACTAGTGTCTACCATGGAAAAACCCGATGCGCCTGCCTGCGCACGCAACCGTGAGCCTATCCTCGCGGTGCTGCGTGAGCATTTCTCGGATCGCCGCAATGTACTGGAAATCGGCAGCGGTACAGGTCAGCACGCGGTTTTCTTTGCCGCGGCGCTGCGCCATTTGAATTGGCAGACCTCGGAGCAACGACAGAACCTCGCCGGTATCCAGGCGTGGCTGAACGAAGCGGATTTGCCCAATACGCCGGCACCACTCGAACTCCACGTCAGCGAAGCATGGCCGACGCAGCGCTTCGATGCGGTCTTCAGCGCCAATACCTTGCACATCATGAGTTGGGCCGAAGTCGAGCGTATGTTCGCCTGCCTTCCCGCGGTGATGACGGACGACGCCAGACTCGCCGTCTATGGTCCCTTCAATTACGGGGGCCACTTCACCAGCGAGAGCAACGCCATCTTTGACGCATGGCTAAAGCAAAGCGGCGCGCACCAAGGCATACGCGATTTTGAGGCTGTGGATGAACTGGCCGGCGCGGCCGGCTTGCAATTGATGGAAGACCGCGCAATGCCGTCGAACAATCGATGCCTGATCTGGGGCCGCAGCTGTCTGTTGGAAACCTGATTCTGTAACTCACCGACCGTCTGCACCTAGCCGCTATGTAGAGGTTTACATAGTGCAGAGGGTTTTTAGCCTGGCGGACGCGGCGTGCCGAGTTCGGTGAGAGGCGCGGTACCACCACCGCGACCGGTAGGCTAGAAATCCTATTGGACTCAGCCGCCGCGCAGGCGGTGACCCTATGGTAAGCAGCGACTTCGAATATTTTTGTCATCTGGCAGCAATGGGCCCTTATGTGGAGTTCCACATAAGGGCACAGAGGGTGAGTAGCGATTTTCGATAAGCCGCCACTCGGATTTGTTACCTCAGCTTTTTTGCTGTTGAACTTGTGAGCGACTGCAATACGCATTGTTGCCGCCGCTCACGCAGCAAGCGCCCAATGACCGTTCTGGCGGATTTGCTGTCCGGGAGTGGTCGTCTCGGGTGACTGCTTCGCTCGGATAACTGCCGTTGATTCTCTTTCGGCACGACCGACGGCTAAGGGCACGAAGCTGCCCGACAACCACCAAACGTCACGAGTCCGGGACTCAAGTGACGATTCGCCCTTGACCGCAGCCTCCGCAAATCCTTCGGGGATTTGCTCCTTTGCTCTTACTCGTCCTCGTCACTCCCCGCGCCATCGCGCCGCGGTACGGTCTGCGGGTCGCAGGTGATGGGGCGGTAGATCTCGACGCGGTCGCCGGGGCGCAGCGGCGCATCGAGCTTGACCAGCTTGCCGAAAACGCCGACCTTCTGCGTCGCCAGGTCGATGGTGGGAAACATCCTGAGGATGCCGGACTTCTCGATCGCGGCCTGCACCGTGCTGTCGTCGGGCACCTCGGTGGTCAGCCAGATCTGGTTGGCGGCTTCGGAATAGGCAACGCCGATCTGCATGTCTCGTCTCCTCGGGATGCGGGCTATTTGCCCGGTTCCAGCGCCGCGCCCTTGCGGTCGCGGCCGTAGATGCGCGGCCTGACGTAGCTGTCGATGATCGGCGTCAGCGAGTTCATCAGCAGCACGGCGAAGGCGACGCCTTCCGGGTAGCCGGCCCAGGTGCGGATCACCCAGGTCAAGAGGCCGCAGCCGGCGCCGAAGATCAGTTGCCCGGCTTTGGTGTTGGGCGAGGTGACGTAGTCGGTGGCGATGAAGAATGCACCCAGCATGGCGCCGCCGGAGAGCAGGTGGGTGCCGGCATCGAGGTAGCGCGCCGGATCGACGGCATGCAGGATCGCCGCCGGCACGGCGATGCCGGCCAGCATGGCGAGCGGGATGTGCCAGCTGATGATGCGCAGGGCCATCATTGCCACGCCGCCGGCGGCGATCAGCCAGGCCGCGGTTTCGCCCAGGCTGCCGGGGTGGCTGCCGACCCAGCCGGGGGCCGGCGCCTGAGCCAGGGAATGCAGCAGGTCGATCCCGCGCGACAGCTCGGTCTTGGTGAAGCCGAGCAGGCTGGCGCTGGCGATGGCGTCGTAGCCTGCCGGCACGCCGTTCAGCGTGATGCGCAGGCCGTCGATGAGGCCCGGCGCGCCGGGGCCGAACAGCGGCAGCGGCGCGACCCAGGCCGTCATCTGCAGCGGGAAGGAAATCAGCAGCGCGACCCTCGCCACCATCGCCGGGTTGAACAAGTTCTGGCCGAGGCCGCCGAATACCTGCTTGCCCAGCACCGTGGCGAACAGGCCGCCGAAGACGCCGATCCACCACGGCGCCCAGGGCGGCAGCGAGACCGCCAGCAGCCAGCCGGTGAGTATCGCCGAGCCGTCGCGCAGCACCGGCGTCGCCTGGCGGCCTTGCAGGCGCAGGCAGAAGGCTTCGCCGAGCATGGCGGCGCCGACGGTGATGAACCACAGATAGATCGCCGGCCAGCCATAGAGCCAGAAGCCGAACAGCGTGGCCGGTGCCAGCGCGGCCATGACCGTGGCCATGACGCGGCCGGCGCTGTTGGATGTGGTGGCGTGCGGCGCGGCGACGGGTATGCCGATACTCATGGTCCCACCCCCCGTTCCACTGCCGGCACTGCATTGCCGGCCGGCTTCGGCGGCGCGAAGCAGTGCTTCGCGAAACCCCGCCTACGCCCCCCGCCCCAAGGGCGGGGGTGACGTTTGTTCGCGGCTGCGCCGCTCCACTTGAATTGCTGCGCCGCCCTTGGGACGGCCCTGCGGGCGGCGCTCATGCCGTAACTCCCGATGACTGTTCGGCCGCGGCCTTGGCTTTGGCGGCGGCGCGCTCGGCTTTTCGCCGTGCCGCCAGCGCCAACTTTTCTTTGGCCTCGCGTTCCAGTCGGGCGATGCGCTCTTCGGCCAGGCGCCGCGTGGCATCGGTGCGCAGTTTCGCCCGTTCGCGTGCCGCCAGTTCGCCCTTGGCGTGGCTGAAGTACTGCACCAGCGGGATGTGCGAGGGACAGACATAGGCGCAGCAGCCGCAGGAGATGCAGTCGCCGAGCTTGAAGTCGACCGCGGCATCGAGTTCGCCGGCGCGGATGCGGGCCGCCATTTCCAGCGGCAGCAGGCCCATCGGACAGGCCTTGGTGCAACTGCCGCAACGGATGCAGGGGCCGGCCGGCTGGATGGTCGCCTCGCGGGCGTCGAAAGCCAGTATCCCGGAGGCGCCCTTGACCAGCGGAATCCGCCCGTGCAGGAGCGGCGTGCCCATCATCGGCCCGCCCAGGATCAGGCGCGCCGGCCGCGCCTTGAGGCCGCAGAAGGCCAGCAGTTCATCGACCATAGTGCCCAGCGGCGCCATGATGTTGCCGGGCTTGTCCACGGCGCCGCCGTTGATGGTGACGATGCGCTCGACCAGCGGGCGGCCGAGGCGGATGGCCTGGTGCACGGCGGCGCAGGTGGAGACGTTATGCACCAGCACGCCGACTTCGGCGGCGCGCGCGTCGGCCGGCACTTCCTTGCCGGTCAGGGTCTGGATCAACTGCTTGTCCGAGCCCATCGGGTAGCGCGCCGGCACCGGGCGGATCTTCACTTCGGGAAATTTTGCCGCGGCGAGGCGCATCGCGGCGATGGCCTCCGGCTTGTTGTCCTCGATGCCCACCAGCGCCTCTTTCGCGCCGATCGCGTGCATCACTATGCGGGCGCCGTCGATCACCTGGTCGGCAAAGTCGCGCATGACGCAGTCGTCGGACGAGAGATAGGGCTCGCATTCGCCGCCATTCACGATCAGCGTGCCCACCGCCAGGCGCTTGCCCAGCGCGAACTTGACCGCCGCCGGAAAGGTCGCGCCGCCGAGGCCGACGACGCCGGCCGCCGCGGTGCGCCGGGCGATTTCCTCGGGTGTCAGGGCGAAGGGGTCCTCGACCGGATCGGTGGCGGTCCAGCGGTTCGCGAAATCGTTGTCGACGGTGATCGCGGCAAAGGAGAGGCCGGAGGGATGCGGCGCCGTGACGTCGCCGATGGCCGTCACGGTGCCCGAAACCGGCGAGTGGATAGGCGCCGAGATGTTGCCCTGGGCTTCGGCCAGCAACTGCCCTTTGAGCACCTGCTGGCCGACCAGCACGATGGGTCGCGCCGCACCGCCGACATGCTGGTGCAGCGGCATATACACGCGCGCCGGCGGCGGCAGGATACGCAGCGGCACGTCGGCCGCCGGGCGCTTGTGGTCGTCGGGATGCACGCCCCAGCTCGGTTGGAAGAATCGCTCGAAGAATCCCATCACTTCCTCCATTCAGCCGCGCAGACTAGGGTGTCTCCCTCCCCTTCAAGGGGAGGGTTGGGGTGGGGATGGGGCAAGCCGGCGGTGACATGCCAACGGAACGCACGCTTCGTCCCCCATCCCCCTCCCGGCCGCTGCGCGGCCCACGGCTGGCTTTGCACAGCCAGC
>NZ_JASJPC010000046.1:0-45750 GCF_031426875.1 Sulfuritalea sp. | reverse complement strand
ACGACCTGCCGCCGCGGCTGAAGACCGAGCCGGCCAAGACCGGGCCGGCCAAGGGCCTGGTGAATGGCATCGACAAGATGCGGCCCGAGTACTACAAGGTCCGCGGCTGGACTGCGGACGGCGTGCCGACCAAGGAAACCCTGGCGCGGCTCGGCCTGTAATCGTGTAATGCCCTCGGGGGACCGGCAATGCCGGTCCCCTGATCGTTTTGAGGAAAAGCCATGAAACACGTCATCATCGGCAACGGACCGACCGGACTGGTCGCCGCCGAAGCCTTGCGCCGCCTGCAGCCGGACGCCGAAATCGCGCTGATCGGCGACGAGGCGGAACCGCCGTATTCGCGCATGGCGATTCCCTATTTCCTGATCGGAAAAATCGCGGACAGCGGCACGCACCTGCGCAAGAGCCACGACCACTACGCCAAGGAGCGCATCCACCTGATAGAAGGCAAGGTGGTCAAGGTCGATGCGCAGGCAAAGCAGGTGGAATTCGCCAGCGGCGAGCGCCTGCCTTATGACCGTCTGCTGATCGCGACCGGCTCGCAACCGATACGGCCCAAGGTTGCCGGCATGGACCTGGCGAACGTGCATACCTGCTGGACCATCGAGGACGCGCGGGCGATCGCGGCCAAGGCAAAGTCGGGCGCGCGGGTGTTGCAGATCGGCGCCGGCTTCATCGGCTGCATCATCATGGAAGCGCTGGCCGCGCGCGGCGTCGAACTGACCGTGGTCGAGATGGGCGACCGCATGGTGCCGCGCATGATGACCGCCAAGGCCGGCAACATGATTCGCCAATGGGTAGAGAGCAAGGGCGTCGCCGTGCATGTCAAGTCCGGGGTGACCGCGATCATGCAAAAGGATGGCGCTCTGATGGCCAAGCTCACCACTGGTGCGGAGATTGCTGCCGATCTGGTGATATGCGCCGCCGGAATCACGCCGAACACCGCCTTCCTGGCCGGCAGCGGGGTCGCCGTCGAACGCGGCATCCGCGTCGATGCCGGCATGCGCACCAGCGTCGCCGACATCTACGCCGCGGGCGACGTGACCGAGGCAGCGGATTTTCATACCGGCAAACCCGAACTCAATGCGATCCAGCCCAACGCGGTGGACCAGGCGCGCATTGCCGCGCACAACATGGCGGGCGGGGAGGCGGCGAGCGGTGGCAGTCTGGCGATCAACGTGCTGGATACCCTGGGTCTGATATCGACCTCCTTCGGCCAGTGGCAGGGCGTTGCCAGGGAGCAGGGCGGCGACGGCGTGGAATTGATCGACGATGCGAACTACCGTTACCTGTCGCTGCAGTTCAAGGACGACGTTATGATCGGCGCCACGAGCATAGGCTGGACCGACCACGTCGGCGCGCTGCGCGGCCTGGTGCAGACCCAGGCCCCGCTGGGCGACTGGAAGGCCCGCTTGCTGGCCGATCCGACCTGCTTCATGGCCGCGTATCTGGCGACCGCGCAGAAAGCGGCATGAAGATAACGTTCAAGCTGTTTGCCACCCTGCAGGACTATCTGCCGCCCGAGGGCAAAAAGACCAACGCGCTGACGCTCGATCTGGCGGAGGGCACCACCGTCGAGCATCTCGTCACGCGTTTCAGTTTGCCGCAGAAGTTGGTGCATCTGGTGTTGATCGACGGCAACTTCGTGCCGCCGGCGGAGCGTGCCGGCCGGGTTCTGCGCGACGGAGAAACGCTTGCCATCTGGCCGCCCGTCGCCGGCGGATGATATTTCCGCGCGTATTTTCCCGTCCGTATTTGACGCGACCATCACTCGTGCAGATTTTGTCCGCCTGCCGCCGCAGGCGACCGGCGGCCTACCGTTATTACCCGCGTGGCGGAGGCTGAACGCGTCCGGTCGAAGAGTTGGCGCTGGCGATGCGGCGGCCATGCGATGAAAGCTGTTAAAATTCTCTTGCGGCGGGTCTCCCCGCATTGCGGGGTGGTGAATCTGGTCAGGTCCGGAAGGAAGCAGCCACAGCCGTTTTCCGCAAGTGCCGGGGGTCAGGCTCGCCGCACCTCCTTTCGATAGACACGGTCTTGTAATCTTCCCTTACAAACTGCGCGCCGCTGTCACACCGGGCTTACAGCCGTCGGTTGAAATGCTTCCTGCCATCAGGCATTCAAGACAGGAGCAGACGATGAATCGCAGAAACACACTTATTGCAGGCTTTCTCGCCGCCAGCGCGGTATTTTTCGGCGTTGCCTATGCGCAGGGTCCGGGTTGCGATCCCGACGGCAGGCCGGGCATCAAGCGCAGTGCGATGCAGCGCGGCATGATGGATCCGGGTGTACGCGTCGAGCAGCGCCTGAGTCGGCTGAAAGCCGATCTGAAGATCACCGGCCAGCAGGAACCGCTCTGGCAGGCCTTTGCCGAGAAATCGAAGAATGAAAGCGGAAAGGGCATACAGGCCATGCGCGAGCGCCGGCAAAGCGATAAGCCGGTTAGCGCGCCGGAGCAGTTGGCGCAGATGCAGGGCCTCATGAAACAGCGTGTCACGGCGATGGAATCGGTCAACGAATCCTTCACCCGGCTCTACGCTGCGCTGACGCCGGAACAGAAGGCGGCCGCCGACAAGCATTTCAGCGCCGCCGGCAGGCATCGGCACGGTCGCGGGGCACCGGGCGCCGTGGAGCCGCGCAAGGGCTGATTTCAGTTCGCGGCACGGCGGGGCGGCCGGCTTTGCGGGTTGCCCCGTTTGCGTTGACGGGCCTGATAAAATCGCCGCATGAGTTATCAGGTCCTTGCGCGCAAGTGGCGCCCCAAGTCTTTCGCTACCCTGGTCGGGCAGGAGCATGTGGTGCGGGCGTTGACCCATGCGCTGGAGCAGAACCGCCTGCATCACGCCTACTTGTTCACCGGCACGCGCGGCGTCGGCAAGACCACGCTGGCCCGCATCATGGCCAAGGCCCTGAATTGCGAAGCGGGCATCAGTTCCACGCCCTGCGGTGTGTGTTCGGCCTGCACCGCGATCGATAGCGGCCGTTTCGTCGATTACATCGAACTCGATGCCGCCTCGAATCGCGGGGTCGACGACATGACCCAGTTGCTGGAGCGCGCTACCTACGCACCGACCATGGGCCGCTACAAGGTCTACGTGATCGACGAAGTTCACCAACTCTCCGGGCACGCCTTCAATGCGATGCTGAAGACTCTGGAAGAACCGCCGGAGCACGTCAAGTTCATCCTCGCCACGACCGATCCGCAAAAGATTCCCGTCACGGTGCTGTCGCGCTGTCTGCAGTTCAACCTCAAGCAGATGCCGCTGACGCATATCGTCGATCACCTGTCGCGCGTGCTGGAGGCCGAGGGCGTCGCCTTCGAGCCGGCCGCCCTGCGCCATCTGGCCAAGGGCGCGGCGGGCAGCATGCGCGATGCGCTCTCCTTGCTGGACCAGGCCATCGCGCATGGCGCGGGCAAGGTCGAAGACGAGGCGGTGCGCGCCATGCTCGGCACGGTGGGCGACGAACACCTGTTCGCCTTGCTCGATGGGCTCGTCGCCCAGGACGTCCAGGCCATGCTCGAAGTGGCCAAGCTGATGGATGCGCGCAGCCTGTCCTTCGACGGCGGCCTGCAGGAACTGGCGACCTTGTTCCACCGTATCGCGCTGGCGCAGTTCGCCCCTGAAGCGCTGCTCGACGAGACCGAGCGCAGTCGCTTGGCACTCTACGCGCAAGTGCTGGATGCGGAGTATCTGCAACTGGCCTACCAGATCGCCATTCACGGCCGCGACGAGCTGCCGCTGGCGCCTGACGACTATGCCGGCTTCGTCATGAGCCTGCTGCGGCTGCATGCGTTCCGGCCGGAGCGTGCCGGGGTGGCCAAGGTGGCGGTGAAGCTCGCCGCCGCACCGGCGCCGGTGCGCAAGTCCGCACCGGCCGCGGCATCGGTCGCCCCGGCGACTCCGGTCCGGCCGCCGGCCGCCGCGTCGCTAGCCGCCGTGCCGCCAGCGCCAACTCCTGAGCCGCCTGCTGGGCCGCCCGCGGCGGCGGCCGTCGCTGCGCTTTCCGATGACGACTGGCATGTCCTGGTGGCGCGCCTGCCGCTGACGGGCATGGCCAAGCAACTGGCGCAGCACTGCGAATTGTCGGAACTCACCGAGTCGGTGATCCGCCTGCGCCTGGCACCGCTGCACAAGCATCTGCTCGGCAAGCCCCAGCAGGACAAGCTGCAGACCGAGCTGCAAGCCTGGTACAGCCGTCCGCTGCGGCTCGAAATCGACGTCGCGGACGTTGCCAGCGAAACTCCGGCCCAGCGCAGCCGCAATCAGCAGCGCGAGCGCCAGGAACGCGCCATCGCCTCGATCGAACAGGATCCCTTCGTGCGCGATGTGGTGGACCTGTTCGATGCGAGCATCGACGAATCGACGATCAAACCCGTTTAAGGAGTGCAGGAAAATGATGAAGGGTGGCATAGCCGGATTGATGAAGCAGGCCCAGCAGATGCAGGCCAACATGGAAAAGGCGCAGGAGCAACTGGCGCAGCTCGAAGTCGAAGGCCAGTCGGGCGCCGGCGCGGTGAAGGTGGTGATGACCTGCAAGCACGACGTCAAGCGCGTCACCATCGATCCCTCGGTGATGGACGACAAGGAAATGCTGGAAGACCTGATCGCGGCGGCGCTGAACGATGCCAATCGGCGCGCCGAAGCGACCACTGCCGAAAAGATGGGCGGCTTCACGGCCGGCTTGAACCTTCCGCCCGGAATGAAGCTGCCGTTCTGACAGCTTATGAATAAATCTACTGCGCGTGCCGGATCGGGGCTTGGGCGGTGCTCGCTATCCTCATGTACAGAAACGTACATTCCGGTAGCTGCGCTCCGGACGCACCCCGCTGCGGCCCGCTCGCTACGATTTCTTCACAAGCTGGTATGACTCCGTCGTCTAGCCTCGACGAGCTTATCGAGGCTTTGCGCTGCCTGCCTGGCGTCGGCCCCAAGTCGGCGCAGCGCATGGCCTACCACCTCTTGCAGCGCGACCGGAATGGCGCCGACCGGCTGGCACGTGGACTCGACGCCGCCCTGCAGTCGCTGCATCACTGCGCGCGCTGCAACAGCTTCACCGAAGCCGAAATCTGCGAGCGCTGCCTCTCGCCGCGCCGCGATGCTTCGCAGCTATGCATCGTCGAAATGCCCGTCGATGCAAACAGCATGGAGCAGACGCATGCCTACAACGGTCTCTACTACGTGCTGATGGGCCGGCTCTCACCGCTCGACGGCATCGGACCCAAGGAGCTGGCCTTCGAACGTCTGTTTTCACGGGCCGCCGATGGCATCGTCAAGGAAGTGATTCTCGCCACCAATTTCACCAATGAGGGCGAGGCTACCGCGCATTACCTCTCCGAGCTGCTGCACGCGCGCGGGCTCAAGGTCAGCCGCATCGCGCGCGGCCTGCCGGTCGGCGGCGAACTGGAATTTTCCGACGCGGCCACCGTGGCGCAGGCTCTGCGCGAGCGGCGCGACTTCGTGTGAGTGCTTATGAATAAATCTACTGCGCGAGCCGGATCGGGGCTTGGGCGGCTCATTTGGCAACCCCGGCTATCCTCATGTACAAACGCGTACATTCCGGTAGCTGCGCTCCGGCCGCACCCCGCTGCGGCCCAGCGGCTACGCCCCGAAGGAAGTCCCCTTGGGGGACGATTTCTTCATAAGCTCTGAGCCCGGATTGAACGCTTCCACGCAGCCACTGGCCGGCGTAAAAGTCGTCGAGTTCGGCACCCTTATAGCGGGTCCGTTCTGCTCGCGCATCCTCGCCGAGTTCGGCGCCGAGGTGGTCAAGATCGAGGCGCCGGGCGAGGGCGATCCCCTGCGCAAATGGCGCAAGCTGTATCCGACCGGGGACGGCGAAACCTCCCTGTGGTGGTTCGTGCAGGCACGCAACAAGCAATCGGTGACGCTGAACCTCAAACATCCGCAAGGCATCGCGATTGCGCACAAGCTGGTGGCCGAGGCCGATATCGTGGTCGAGAACTTCCGCCCCGGGGTCATGGAAAAGCTCGGACTGGGCTGGGAGGCGCTCTCGGCGATCAATCCGGGCCTGGTCATGGTGCGTCTGTCCGGCTTCGGCCAGACCGGGCCGATGGCCGCCCAGCCCGGTTTCGGCGCCATCGGCGAATCGATGGGCGGCCTGCGCTACGTCACCGGCTTTGCCGACCGGCCGCCGGTGAAGACCGGAATTTCAATCGGCGACTCGATTGCTGCGTTGTGGGGTGCGCTGGGTGCCCTGATGGCACTGCGCCATCGCGAGGTCCAGGGTGGCGCCGGACAGGTGGTCGATGTCGCCTTGTACGAAGCGGTATTTGCCATGATGGAAAGCCTGGTGCCCGAGTTCGACGTCTTCGGCTTTGTCCGCGAGCGCACCGGCAACGTGATGCCGGGTATCACGCCCTCCAACACGCACACCACGAAGGACGGCAAACACCTGATCGTCGGCGCCAACGGCGACGCGATATTCCGCCGCCTGATGCTCGCCATCGGTCGTGGCGACCTGGCCGACGATCCGCAACTGACCAGCAACGCCGGCCGCGATGCGCGGGCCGCGGAAATCTACGCTGTGATCGATGCCTGGGTTGCGGCGCATGACGCCGAAACCGTCCTGCGCATCGCCTCTGAGGCTCAGGTGCCCGCCAGCCGCATTTTTTCCGTCGAGGACATGTTTCGCGATCCGCAATTTCTCGCGCGGCAGATGCTCGAATCCGCGCAACTCCCTGATGGAAAAGACTTTCATATTCCAGGCATCGTGCCCAAGCTGTCCCGGACGCCAGGAGAGACCCGTTGGCTCGGTCCAGCCCTCGGAGAGCATACGGAATCGATTCTTGGGCGGCTCGGTTATACCCCTGAAGAGATTGTTGGCTTGCGCGGAGCAGGAGTTATCTAGCTGATTAATATGATGGTATTGGCATTACAACAGTCAGCGCCGATAAGATGGCTCAGTTCAGGGCTTTAATCGCCGCGAGAGATTCGCTACAATTGCGGTCTTTCCGAATTCGCATTTCTGCATTCAGGGACTATCACCATGAGTTGTGACGATACAGTCGATTGCGGTCGACGGCGTCTGTTGGTTGCCACGGCAGCCGCAGGCGGGGTAGCGGGGGTGGCGGTGGCTGTGCCTTTCGTGGCCAGCATGCTGCCTTCCGAGCGGGCGAAGGCTGCCGGCGCGCCTGTGGAAGTTGACATCAGCAAGCTCGCCCCGGGCGAGATGATGACCGTCGAATGGCGCGGCAAGCCGGTCTGGATCATCAATCGCACCAAGGAGCAGCTCGAGTCCCTGGCCAAGATTGGCGAGAAGCTGGCCGATCCGAAGTCGGAAAAGAACATGCAGCCGGCCTACGCGAAGAACGAGACACGCTCGATCAAGCCGGAGATCCTGGTGGCGGTGGGCATCTGCACCCACCTCGGCTGTTCGCCCACCGAGAAGTTCAAGACCGGTGCGGAATCGGGCATCGAGGCCGACTGGCCGGGCGGTTTCTTCTGCCCCTGCCATGGTTCCACCTTCGACCTGGCCGGCCGCGTCTACAAGAGCAAGCCGGCGCCGGACAACCTCGAAATCCCTCCGCACATGTATCTTGGCGACGCCAAGCTTGTGATTGGCGAAGACAAGAAGGCCTGATGCGATGAGCAAAGTGAATGCCATATTGCAGGGGACGCTGAACTGGGTCGATGAGCGCTTTCCGCTCACCTCGAACTGGAAAGCCCACCTTTCCGAATACTACGCACCGAAGAACTTCAACTTCTGGTACTTCTTCGGTTCGCTGGCGATGCTGGTGCTGGTGATCCAGATCGTCACCGGTATTTTCCTGACCATGCACTTCAAGCCCGACGCCTCGCTCAATGCGTCCGGCGTGCCGGTCGCCTTCGCCAGCGTCGAGTACATCATGCGCGATGTGCCCTGGGGCTGGCTGATCCGCTACATGCACTCGACCGGGGCTTCGGCCTTCTTCATCGTCGTGTACATGCACATGTTTCGCGGCATGCTCTACGGTTCCTACCGCAAGCCACGCGAACTGATCTGGATCTTCGGCATGATCATCTTCCTGTGCCTGATGGCCGAGGCCTTCTTCGGCTATTTGCTGCCATGGGGCCAGATGTCCTTCTGGGGTGCGCAGGTGATCGTGAACCTGTTCTCGGCGATTCCCCTGATCGGGCCGGATCTCTCGCTCTGGTTGCGCGGCGACTATGTCGTCGGCGATGCAACGCTGAACCGCTTCTTCGCCTTCCACGTCATTGCGGTGCCGCTGGTGCTGCTGGGCCTGGTTGCGGCGCACATCCTCGCGCTGCACGAAGTCGGCTCCAACAATCCGGACGGCGTCGAGATCAAGAAGAAGAAGGATGCGAACGGGATTCCGCTCGACGGCATTCCCTTCCATCCCTACTACTCGGTCAAGGATATCGTCGGCGTGGTGGTCTTCCTGATGGTGTTCTCGGTCATCGTCTTCTTCATGCCCGAGTTCGGCGGCTACTTCCTCGAATTCAACAACTTCTTCCCGGCCGACCCGCTGGTGACACCGCCGCACATCGCGCCGGTGTGGTACTTCACGCCGTATTACTCGATTCTGCGTGCGGTGACCTATCCGCTGTTCGGCATCGATGCGAAGTTCTGGGGCGTCGTCGCGATGGGCGCATCGACCTTGATCATCGCCCTGCTGCCCTGGCTGGATCGCAGTCCGGTCAAGTCGATCCGCTATCGCGGCCCCCTGTACAAGGGCTTCCTCGCCGCCTTCATCGTTTCCTTCTTTATCCTCGGCTATCTGGGCATGCTGGGTCCGACACCGATGCGTACGCTCGTGGCGCAGATCTGCTCGGTGATCTACTTTGCCTTCTTCCTCCTGATGCCGATCTACAGCAGTCTGGACAAGTGCCAACCGGAGCCGGACAGGGTGACCTCGAAATGAAGAAATTCCTTAGCGCAATCCTGTTCGCGCCCTTGCTGGCCTTTGGCGCTGGCGCCGAACTGCATCTCGATCGTGCGCCGGACAAGGCGAACGACATGGCCGCCCTGCAAAACGGCGCCAAGATATTTGTCAATTACTGCCTGAACTGCCATTCGGCGTCCTACATGCGCTACAACCGCCTGAAGGACATCGGCCTCAACGATGCGCAGATCAAGGACAACCTGCTGTTCACCGCCGAAAAAGTCGGCGAGCCGATGAAGATCGCGATGCAGCGCGCCGATGCCAAGGTCTGGTTTGGCGCGGCGCCGCCCGATCTGACTGTGATCGCGCGGGCGCGGGCCTCCGAGTTCGGCAGCGGCGCCGACTGGCTCTACACTTATCTGCGCGGCTTTTATCGCGACGACAAGCGTCCGACCGGCTGGAACAATGTGGTGTTCGAAAACGTCGGCATGCCGCACGTGCTCTGGGAACTGCAGGGCGAGCAGGTGATGGGCGCCGACCACAAGCTGAACCTGGTCAAACCGGGCAAACTCAAGCCGCAGGAGTTCGATGCGGCGGTGGGCGACCTGGTGGGCTTCCTGAAGTACATGGGGGAGCCGATGGCCGAGTTCCGCAAGCAGTTGGGTGTGATCGTGCTGATTTTCCTGGCAGTCATCTTCGTCTTTGCGTACGCGCTGAAACGCGAGTACTGGAAAGACATCCATTAACTTTGATACGTGAATGCAAACTATGGGGCATCGAGAAATGAACGCACCGCCTGTCCGCAAAGTGGTGCGTGATGCCGATTACTCCTGGGGCACCAGTGCCATGATGAACCTGTATTCGGGTACGACCTGCCCCTTCAGTCATCGCTGCCGGATCGTCTTGTACGAAAAGCAGATGGATTTTCAGGTGATCGACGTCGATCTGTTCAACAAACCTGAAGACATCGCGATCATCAATCCCTACAACCGGGTTCCGGTTCTGGTGGATCGCGATCTGGTTCTCTACGAGTCGAACATCATCAACGAGTACATCGACGAGCGCTTTCCGCATCCGCAGTTGATGCCGCCCGATCCGCAAACGCGGGCCAAGGCGCGCCAGCTGTTGTTCACGATGGAGCAGGAGTTGTTCAGCCACATCGACGCGCTGGAGAAGAACCTCAAGTCGGCGGACAAGGCACGGCTGCATATGCGTGACCGGCTGATCGAACTGGCGCCGATGTTCAACAAGCAGAAGTTCCTGCTCGGCGACGATTTCTCCATGCTCGACGTGGCGATCGCACCGCTGCTGTGGCGTCTTGACCATTACGGTATCGAACTGCCGAAGACCGCGTCGCCGCTGATGAAGTTTGCCGAGCGCATCTTCTCGCGCCAGGGTTTTATCGACGCGCTGACGCCGACAGAAAAGATGATGCGCCGCTGAGGCGCATCATCCCTGTTTTCAGTTTGATTCATCTTGGCGCAACGCCAATGAAGTCCACCAAACCCTACCTGATCCGCGCCATTCACGAATGGTGTGCGGATCAGGGTTTCACGCCCTATCTGGCGGTCAAGGTGGATGCGACGACGCGCGTGCCGCGCGAATTCGTCAAGGATGGCGAGATCGTGCTCAATGTCGGCATCGAAGCGACGCACCAGTTGCAGATGGGCAACGAGGAAATTACTTTTCAGGCGCGTTTTGGCGGGCGCGCCTTTCCGGTGGTGGTGCCGATAGAGCGGGTCGCGGCGATCTACGCCAGCGAGAATGGGGAAGGCATGGCCTTCGAGGTCACGGACAAGGTTGTGGCCGATGCCGTTGCCGAAGATGCCGCGGTGCAAGACAAGCTGCCGCAGGACGTGCCTGCCGAGCGGCGTTCTCCCGCCGAGCGGCGTTCTTCCGGAAAGCCTTTCCTCACTCGCGTCAAGTAAGCCGTTCGCCCGCCGGGCGACGAGGCCTGCGGGCTATTTCGACTCCATCACCCAGATGCCGTCCCAATCGTCACCAGGCGGATTGGCGATGAAGTGATCGCAGCGCTCGATATACAACTTCGCGGATTTGTCGTGGTCGTTCAGCGCCAGCACCTCGCCGAATTCTCCCTTGGCGTCATGCCATTTCTGCTGCCGGTACTTGACCAGTCCCGACTTGAAATGGCGTAGCGCATCGATCATCTGCGGATAGCTTTCCTCGGTGTGGTAATCGAGGATTTCGTAGATGGCGACCGGCTTGGTCTTGCCCTTGACCACCACCAGGTCGAGTTCGCGGCTGTAATAAGTGCCGCGCAGCTGCTTGTAGGTGAACTCGCTGATCAGGATGTGGGCGCCATACTGCTTGCAGGCGGATTCCAGCCGCGCAGCCAGGTTCACGCCATCGCCGATGATGGTGTAGTCCATGCGTTTCTTGGAACCGATAGTGCCCGATACCACGTTGTCGCTATTGAGGCCGACGCCGATGTCGACGGGCAGCTTGCCCTCGCTCACGCGTCCCTTGTTCCAGTTCCATAGCTCGCGGATCATGGCGATCGCGGTCCGCACCGAGCGGTCGGCGTCGTCGTCGTGGCCGACCGGGATGCCGAAGGCGGCCATGATCGCATCGCCGATGAACTTGTCCAGCATGCCTTCCTCGCGCTGGATGCAGTCGACCATCAGCGTGAAGTATTCATTGAGCAGTGCTACCGTGCCCTGGGCGCCAAGTTGCTCGGTGATCGTGGTGAAACCGCGGATGTCGGAGAAAAGCACCGTGGCCATGACGTTCTTGCCGCCCAGGGCGTCGACGCCGCCGGCCAGCATCTGGTCGGCAATGCCCGGGTCCATCAGGCGCGACATGGTCGAACGCATGCGCTTTTCGTTGGAAATGTCTTCCAGCATCAGCATCGAGCCGAGTCGCTTCTTCTCCGCCGACAGCAGGGGCAGGGCGGTCAGGTTCACCGACAGCTTGTCTTCGCCGACCATCAATTCGGCTTCCATCGCCAGCTCGGTGGTCTGGGTCTCGCCCACGCGCTTGAGCTTTTCCTGGATCCAGGCATTGCTGCCGGAGAAGAAGTCCACGGCCGGTTGGTGCAGGATCTGAGCCGGCGTCACCTTGAGGATGCGCAGGCCGGCGGCGTTGCAAGTGGCGATCTTCTCCGACTCGTCGAGCGTGATCACGGCATTCGACATCGACTCCAGCATCGCCTCGTTGTAGTTCTTCATGTTCTGCACGTCAGCGAACAGCTTGGCGTTTTCCAGTGCAATCGAGATTTGCGCGGTGAAGGCGCGCAGCCGCGATTCGTCCTCGCCGGTGAAGGGGCCGCCGCGCTTGTTCAGCACCTGCGTGACGCCGATCACCTTGCCGTGCTTGTTGACGATAGGCACACAGAGTATCGAGCGCGTGAAATAGCCGGTCTTCTTGTCGAAGGCCGGATTGAAGCGCAGATCGGCGTAGGCGTAGGGGATGTTGATCGCCTTGCCCGAGCTGAACACCGCGCCGGCGATGCCCAGATGATTGGGCAGGCGAATCTGCACCGACTCCAGACCCTGGCCGACTTCGGACCACAGTTCGCTGGTCTTCTCGTCGTTGAGGAACAGCGTCGAGCGCTCGGCATTCAAGAGGCGCGTGGCTTCGCCCATGACCTTCTGCAACAGCGAACCGAGCTTGATGTCGGCGGTGACTTCCGAGACGACGTCGATGAACTCCATTTCTTGCCGGCGGATCGCCTGCATGCGTTCGATGAACTGCGCGCTTTGCAGCGCCAGCGTGCCCTGGCTGGTCATGGCTTCGAGCAGGTTGAGGTCGTGCCGGGTGAACTTGCCGCTGCGCTTGTTCAGGGTCTGCGCCACGCCGATGATCTCGCCCTTGACCGTCTTGATCGGCACGCAGAGGATGTTGCGCGTGGTGAAGCCTGTCTGCTCGTCGATCGAGCGGTTGAAGCGGTCGTCGGCGTAAGCGTCGGCGATGATCAGCGCCTCGCCCGCAGTGTAGACATAACCGGCAATACCGCTGGTGTTGAGGATGCGGATTTCGCGCTGGATGTTGCCCTGCGCCACGCGCGAATACAGTTCGTTGGTGTCGGGGTCGTTGAGGAACAGCGAACCGCGCTCGGCATTCAGTTCGGTGGTGGTCATTTCCACCAGGGCCTGCAGCACTTCGTCGAGCGTGCCATAGCTGGCCATGCGGCGCGTGACTTCCAGCAGCAGCTCCAGGTGGCGCAGGCGTCGGCGGCCTTCCTGGTCGCGTTCGGGCGTCTTCTTTTTCGCGGGGGCGGGCTCCAGAGGCTGATCCACGGCATTCATGCTCAACTCCGGCGCAAGGCTTCGATCTGGTCGCGCAAGGCCTGGATGGTGCTCTGCAATTGCGCGCCCTCATCGGCGAACAGGCTGCGTTCGCGATTGACTGAATTGGTCCTGTCGATCTGCGCCAGTTCCAGGCTTTCGCGCAAACCGCTGACCGTCTGCCGCAACTGGGCGATTTCGCCCTGGGCGCTGACCAGCGCCGAACGCACGGCATTGTCGGTATCCGCCCGCGCCCGTTCCAGTTCGTCGCGCAGGGCCGCCGCGGTGGCCTTCAGTTGCTGCATTTCGTTATGCCCGGCGACGCGTTCCTGCTGTACCGCATGATCGCGTTCCGCGCGCGACTGCTCCAGTTCCTCGCGCAAGGCGGCCGCCGTGGCCTTGAGCATGTGAGCTTCCTGGCTGGCGGCGACCCGCTCCTGCTGGATCGCCTTTTCGCGCTCGATGTGCGCACGCTCCAACTCTTCGCGCAGGGCGCCGACGGTGGTCTTGAGTTGGGCGATTTCTGCGGCGTTGGCCTGGGTCACGCGCGCGGTCGTCGCCTTGATTTCCGCGTGTGCCGCTTCGAGTTCCGTGCGCAGCGCGATCACCGTGCGCTTCATGTCACGGGAATCGGCCTGCGCCAGGATCAGTTGTTCTTCGAGGGTCGATTCGTCGGCAATCATTGTTTGAATAATACGCCTGACTAGTCACTGGCGCCCAAGTCAGGAATCGAACCTGAGACCTACCGCTTAGGAGGCGGTCGCTCTATCCACTGAGCTACAAGGGCGCAAGGCGCGAATTTTACCCTGCGCGCCTATAATCCGGCACCCATTTCCCGACTCCGTTTCCATGCCCGTTATTTCCCTTGATCGCGCCTGTCTTGCCTACGGGCATGTGGCCCTGCTGGATCACGCCGCGATGCAGATCGATGCCGGCGAACGCATCGGCCTGATCGGTCGCAACGGCAGCGGAAAATCCAGCCTGCTGAAGGCTCTGGCCGGGCTGGGTTCGCTGGACGACGGCGAGGTCTGGCGCGAGCCCGGCCTTTCCGTGGCCTATGTGCCGCAGGAGCCCGAATTCGCCACCCACGATACGGTGTTCGAGGCCGTCGCGGCAGGCCTCGGCGAGGTGGCGCGGGTGCTTGCCGAGTACCACGAGGTGACCCACAAAGTTGGCGCTGGCGACGCGGCGACCATGGATCGCATGCACGAACTGCAGACTCAACTTGAAGCGAATGACGGCTGGCGCCTGAATTCGCGCGTCGAGCAGGCCATCTCGCGTCTCGCGCTGGACGGCGATGCGCGCGTCGATGCGCTCTCCGGCGGCGGCAAGAAGCGCGTCGCGCTGGCGCGTGCGCTGGTGGTCGAGCCCGAGTTGCTGCTGCTCGACGAGCCGACCAACCACCTCGATGTCGACGGCATTCTCTGGCTGGAAGACCTGCTGCGCGGCTATGCCGGTGCGATCATGGTCATCACCCACGACCGGGTGTTTCTCGACGGCGTGGCGACGCGCATCCTCGAACTCGATCGCGGCAAGCTCGTGTCTTTCCCGGGGCGCTTTGCCGAATACCAGCAGCGCAAGGAGTTCATGCTCAACGAGGAGGCGCTGGCGAATGCCCGTGCCGACAAGATGCTGGCGCAGGAGGAAATCTGGATCCGCAAGGGCGTCGAGGCGCGACGCACGCGCAGCGTCGGCCGCGTGCAGCGCCTCGAACAATTGCGCGCGGCGCGCGCGGCGCGGCGCGATCAGCTGGGCAAGGTGGATTTCCGCGTGGTGCGCGGCGATGCCTCCGGCAAGCTGGTGGCCGAACTCGAAGACGTATCGAAGCGATTTGTGACAACTGCGGCCGACAAGATCGTGGTGAAGAACTTTTCCTGCCGCATCCAGCGCGGCGACAAGGTCGGCCTGATCGGCGCCAACGGCACCGGCAAGACCACGCTGCTGCGCCTGATCCTCGGCCAACTGCAGCCCGACGCCGGCAAGGTGCAACTGGGCAGCAAGATCGAAGTGGCCTACTTCGACCAGTTCCGCACCCAGCTCGACCCCGAGGCGCCGCTATGCGAAGTCATCAGTCCCGGCTCGGACTATGTCGAGATAGGCGGTTCGAAGAAGCATGTGATCGGCTACCTCGAAGATTTCCTGTTCGCGCCGCAGCGCGCGCGTTCGCCGGTCAAGTCGCTGTCCGGCGGCGAGCGCAACCGGCTGTTGCTGGCGCGCCTGTTCGCGCGGCCGGCCAATGTGCTGGTGCTGGACGAGCCGACCAACGACCTCGACATCGAAACCCTGGAACTGCTCGAAGCCCTGTTGCAGGACTATTCCGGCACGGTGTTCCTGGTCAGCCACGACCGGGCCTTCCTCGACAACGTGGTGACGCAGACCATCGCCAGCGAAGGCGGCGGGCAGTGGAAGGAATACGTCGGCGGCTACAGCGACTGGCTGCGCCAGCGGCCGGCCGGCGGCGCGGCGCGCTTCGATGCCACGGGCGGCCCCGATGCCAAGCCGGCCTCAAGAGTTGGCGCTGGCGATACGGCGAAAACGAAGTTTCAGTGCAGGCTAACGCCGGATTCATCGGCGTTAAGCGAAGCGGCCGGAACTAAAACTACGGTTTCGCAGCGCAAGAAGCTGAGTTTCAAGGAGCAGCGCGAGCTCGAACAACTGCCTGCGCGCATCGCTGCGCTGGAAGCCGAGCAGACGGCGCTGCAAGGCCGGCTGGGCGATCCGGCCTTCTATCAGGGCCCGGCCGAGGCCCAGCGCGAAGTGCAGACCCGGCTGGCCAAGGTCGATGCCGAGATCGATGCGGCATTGCTGCGCTGGGAGGCGCTGGAGGCCAAGGGCTGAAATCTGGCGCCAAAAAGGACTTTTTTTCCAAGTCTCATTGAGTATTCACTGCGGTTAGTCTCGATTCCGTCAGCCGTACCGGGAGACTCATGTGGTTGTCATCAATGCAAAGCGCACCACCGCGATCGTGATCCGCCATTGCGGCGATAGCGTCACGCTGGTGCCGATGAAAAGCGGCAAGCTTTCGGCCAAGACAGTCGACTTCGACGAGTTCCGCAGCGAATGGCGGGAAACCGGCTACGCGCTGTCGCAGGCCCTGACCACATTCCTGGCGCACATCATGAAATGGGGCGCCTCGCTCGAAGTGGTCAAGGGCCTCGAAAAACTTGCCGCACGCGATCGCTTCGTCGTCGCCAGCCTGTTTTAAGGCGACGGTCGTCGAGGACTTCTGGCAGGCCTGGTTCGACGGCTCCGCCTTGCCCAATCCGGGCAAGATCGGCATCGGCGTATTGCTGATAGCGCCCGACGGCAGTTGCAGTGAAAAATCCCAACTGTTGAACATCTGCGGCTGCAACAACGAGGCCGAGCTGCAGGCGCTTTGCGCGGCGCTCGAAATGGCTTTTGCGGCCGGTGCGCGCAAGCTGCTGCTGCGCGGCGACAGCGATGTTGCAATTCGCTACGTGCGCGGCCCGGACGCTACGCAGATCGCCCGCCTGAGCCAGCAGGTGGCCGCGGCGCGCGACTGGCTGCCGCGCTTCGACGAAGTGCAACTGGTCTGGATTCCGCGCCATCGCAATGGCGCGGCGGACCGCCTGTCGCGTCAGGCGCTGGGCTTGCCGCCAAGTCCCGCGCCGCTTGCGCGCCCCCGCCGGCGGGCGCGCTGAGCGGATTCGCCAGCGGTTATCACGCGGGTTTCCGTTATGATCGGCGGGCATTGCACATAGGAGAAATCGCTTGGGAATACTGACCAACATCGTCGCCGCCGAAGAAGACGAATACGCCGCCATCGGCGAGTCCTTGCGGCCGGTGGACGAATGGAGCGGCATCGAGCGGCGCGGCATCGACACGGCCAAGATCGCCACGCTGCACTGCCTGCTGACTGGCGACGAATTCGAAGAGGCCGTCGGCAGCTACGAGCCGGTGTATGTGGCCGACGAGGGCGCCGTGGTGCTGCGCATTGCCGACGAAGTCATGGAGCGCCTGGCCACGCTGGACGAGGAAGCGCTGGAACTGGTCGCCGAAGAACTGGCCGCTACCGAAGAGTACGAAATGGAGCAGTGGGACGCGGCGGACGTGCAGGCGATGGTGTTCGAGCTTGGCGATCTGGCGCGCCTGGCCGAATCGCAGGGGCAGGTGCTGTTTGTCTGGATGCACCCGCTATTGACCTGATCCGATGGCAGCAAGCAAGACCTGGTACGTCTACCTGATCGAATGCACCGACGGCTGTCTCTATACCGGGATCACCGTCGATCCGGCCGCGCGTTTCAGGGCCCACCTGGAAGGGCGCGGCGCACGCTACATGCGCCTGCATCCGCCTTTGCGCCTGCTCGCGACGGAGGCGCATCCCGACCGTTCTGCAGCCTCGAAGGCCGAATACCGCATCAAGCAACTCTCGGCTGTTGAAAAACGCGCCTACGCGGCGCAAATGACTGCGGGCGCCAACGCCCTCGCTGTAGGGCCGTTGTAGGGCCGTTGTAGGGCCGTTGTAGGGCCGACTTCAGTCGGCCAGGACGTGGATGGCGTTGTAGGGCCGACTTCAGTCGGCCAGCGGAGGATGGCGGACTGAAGTCCGCCCTACCATCCGCCCTACAATGTGTCTGCCAATTTGATACCACCGCAATATCCTATTTGTCATCATGATCGTTTTTTCCCACGCCAACAGCTACAACGCCTCGACTTATCGCCAGCTGTTCGACGGCTGGCGCGCCGCCGGTCACGAAGTGGCCGCGGTCGAGCACTTCGGCCACGACGCACAATTCCCGGTCGATCGCCGCTGGCGCGGCATGACGCAGCAGCTCACGGCCCTGATCGATAGCTTGCCGCAGCCGCGCGTCTGGCTGGTCGGGCATTCGATGGGTGGCTACCTGAGCCTGCTGGCGGCCGGCCAGCGTCCGGAGCGCGTGCGCGGCATCGTGCTGCTCGATTCGCCGATCGTCTATGGCTGGAAGTCCGGCCTGATCAGCGTGGTCAAGGCGGTCGGCCAGATGGACCGGGTGTCGCCTGCCGCGGTGGCGGTCAAGCGTCGCGATCGCTGGCCCAATCTGGGTGAAGCGCATCGGCACTTTTCCGCCAAGCCGATGTTCGCCCGCTGGCATCCGGCCATCCTCGACGACTATGTCCGTTTCGGCACCGAGCAGGACCCGGCGGACAGCGCCGGGACGGGGCGCCGCCTGAGCTTTCGTCCCGCGATCGAAGCCGAAATCTACTCGACCGTGCCGCACCGTCTGGCGCCCTACCTGCGCCTGCATCCGCCGGGCGGGCCGGTGGCCTTCGTCGCCGGCACGCGCTCGCGCGAGGTGCGCCAGGTCGGGCTCGCCGCCACGCACCGCATCACGCAGGGGCGCATCAGTTGGCTCGAAGGCTCGCATCTGTTCCCTTTCGAGCGCCCCGAGGAAACCGTGCGCGAAGTGCTGGCCTGGATGCGGCGGCTCGATGCGTTAGTCATGGAGCGCGAGTAACAGGCGCGGCAAGAATCAGGCGGCGGCCGCCTGGTCGTCGCGAGCGTTTATCCGTTCGTCCTATGTGCGATAGCCCACAGAACGTTCCAGGCGGAATCGGATAGGCTGGTTCGGCACCAGACCCGGAAGGACTCTGGAACGGTATCATTTTTTCGTAACCGCAGTGCGCCCCCAATGATCGAACTGGAGGACAGAAAATGCGCTACGCAATCGTTGTGCTTTGGATGTTGCTTTGCTCGGTGACTTCGGCCCTTGCCCAGGTGAGCATCAGCATCGGGATCAATCTGCCCTTGTTCCCAACCCTTGTTCAGGTGCCGGGCTACCCGGTCTATTACGCGCCGCGCCTGAATTCGAATTTCTTCTTTTACGACGGCATGTACTGGGTATACGAGGGGGACAACTGGTACTCGAGTTCCTGGTACAACGGCCCCTGGTGGTTTGTGGGCCCCGAGTATGTGCCGCTGTTCGTGCTGCGCATCCCGGTCCGCTATTACCGCAATCCTCCCATGTATTTTCGCGAGTGGCGGTCCGATGCGCCACCGCGCTGGGGACACCACTGGGGCCACGAATGGGAGCAGCGTCGCAGCGGATGGGACAGATGGGAGCGCAAATCTGTTCCAGCGCCTGCTCCACTGCCTGTCTACCAGAAAAAGTATTCAGGGGATCGATATCCCAGAGTGGAGCAGCAGCACGAGCTCAACAGCCGCAATTACCGCTACCAACCGCGCGACGCGGTGGTGCGGCAACATTACCAGGAGCAGGCTGCGCGGCCCACATCGTCCCGGCAGGAAACGCCTCAGCAGAGAACCCCCAGGCAGCAGGACGAGCAGCGCGCCAATCCGCCAGCGCCGCTGCAGCAGGGCAGTCCGGTCGCCCCGCGCCCGCAGTCGCCGCAAAAAGGCGAAGAAGACGGCAGGCGATCAGCCCCAACTCAAGCGCCTTCTCGACAGAGAGACCCGGCGGTCGATGTTCAGAAGCAGCCACAGGCAGTCCAGCGTGAGCGGCAGATGCCAGGACCCGGCCAGGAAAGCACGCAGCGTGGCAAGGGAGCGTCGCAGGAATCAAGGCAGGAGCAGGAGAAAGTGCGCGAGAAAGAGCGTGAGAAAGAGCGCGAACAACGTGAAGAGCGACGTCAGGAGCGCAATAGATAGTCCGGATCAAGCACGCCCAGCAATGGATTAGCGCGCTACGAAAAAGGCCTCAGGATCACTCCTGAGGCCTTCTATTTTGGGTCAGCGTCTTGCCCCGGTCAGCCGCAACTCCCCACCGCACCACACGCCGAACAGAAGTCACAGCCATCCTTGCGGATCACGGTGTAGTTGCCGCATTCGCCGCACAGCGAGCCCTGCATCACCTTGACGCCGCCGTTCTTCTGTTCGGGGACTTCGAGGATGCCCATTTCGCGGGTCGGGTAGCCGTTCTCGTCGAGGATGCGCAGCATGGCGTAGCGATGCATGATCAGGCGCGCGATGTAGGCGACGGTCGAGGGCCAGTTCTGCTGCTTGTTGGAGCCGGGCACGCGGGCCATGAAATCGCCCAGCGGCTCGGCGTAGTTCAAGAGCTTGCGCAGCTTCATGCCGATCCAGGCCGGGTCGAGCACGCGCATGTCGAGCGAGAGCAGACGCGTCAGGCCGTCCAGGGCGCGCGGGTAGTGGCCGGAGAGCCATACCGAATAGGGCCGCGTGACGCCGTCGGGCAGGGTGATTTCCTTGAGGCCCAGTACGAACTCCTCGCCGGCCGCCGGATTGACCACATCGACGGTCCAGGACAGCGTGCCGTCGGTGCCGGTCTTGGGTTCGTCGCGGCTGAACATGCAGTCGATCACCGGCGTGGCTTCGGCGCCTTCCAGCGCGCCGAGCTTTTCGCAGCGGTAGCGTACCACCTGGGCCAGGGCCGAAACCACGCCGGGCACCAGCTTGCGTTCGCCATTGGGCGGCAGCGGCAGTTCGAAGGAATCATCGTCCTGGGTCTTGGCCAGGGCGTCGAGCTTGAGCTTGAGCCAGGCCTTGTCGTTGGCGCGCATGTCCATCGACAGCGTCTTGGCCACGGCGCCGATGCCGCGCGGCTGCTCGGCGCCATTGACCCAGACCTCGAAGGGCACGTTGCGCCCCATGTCGTTGGCGATCTCGCCGACGAACAGGGCGAACTCGCCGTGCGGCGCCTCGACCATGTAGGTCCAGGCCGCATTGCCGTCGGCCATGCGCGGCCGACCCGGCCAGCGCAAGGACGCCAGCACCGGAGCGGGCAGGGCGCCGATCGACAGGCGGCGGTTGGCGTTGTCGATGGTGACGTCCTGCGGCTGCTTCTGGGCGCTTTCCGTCGGCGTGCCGCTGACCGAGAGCACGCTGCCCAGCACCGAGTTGGGCCGGTAGGTGGCCAGCCCCTTGAGGCCGGATTTCCAGGCCACCATGTAGAGGTCCTCGAACTCCGAATAGGGGTAGTCGGCCGGCACATTCACCGTCTTCGAGATCGAGGTGTCGACATAAGGCGCGACGGCAGCGACCATCTTTTCGTGGGCCTGGGCCGAGATTTCCAGTGCGGTGACGAAGTAGTCAGGCAGCTTGCTGATGTCGCCGCCCTGGTGCTTGTACAGGCGCCAGGCATAGTCCTCGACCGCGTATTCCTTGAAGGTGCCGTCGGCCATACGCTTTTTGCGCGTATAGACCCAGGAGAAGGGCGGCTCGATGCCGTTGCTGGCATTGTCGGCGAAGGCCAGGCTGATGGTGCCGGTGGGCGCGATCGACAGCAGGTGCGAGTTGCGCAGGCCGTGCTTGCGGATGGCGTCCTTGATTTCCTGGGGCAGGCGCGAGGCGAAATTGCCGCCGGAGAGGTACATGTCGGCATTGAACAGCGGGAAGGCGCCGCGTTCCTTGGCCAGTTCGACCGAATACAGGTAGGAACGGTCGCGCATGTATTCCGAGATCTTGGTCGCCATGGCGCGCGCGACGTCGGTGTCATAGCGCAGCTTGAGCATGATCAGCGCGTCGCCGAGGCCGGTGAAGCCCAGGCCCACCCGGCGCTTGTTCTGCGCTTCCTTGAGCTGCTGTTCGAGCGGCCAGTGGGTGGCATCGAGCACGTTGTCGAGCATGCGCACGGAGGTGTCGATGACGCGGCCGAAGGCGGCGAAATCGAAGCTGGGGCTCTTGCTGAAGGCGTCCTTGACGAACAGCGTCAGGTTGATCGAGCCCAGGCAGCAGCAGCCGTAGGGCGGCAGCGGCTGTTCGGCGCAGGGATTGGTGGCCTCGATGGTCTCGCAGTAGTAGAGGTTGTTGTCCTTGTTCATGCGGTCGAGGAACAGGATGCCCGGCTCGGCGTGATCGTAGGTGGAGCGCATGATCTGCTCCCACAGGTCGCGCGCGCGCACCTTGCGATAAACCCAGCTGCCGTCGCCGCGCTGGTAGGCGCCGGCGGCCTTGATGTCGGCCGAGGGCGTGGCGCGATGCGTCAACTCGATGTCGCCGTCGGCTTCGACGGCCTGCATGAAGGGATCGGTGACGCCGACCGAGATGTTGAAGTTGGAGAGGTCGCCGGCATCCTTGGCGTGGATGAATTCCTCGATGTCCGGATGGTCGCAGCGCAGCACGCCCATCTGCGCGCCGCGGCGCGAACCCGCCGATTCGACGGTCTCGCAGGAGCGGTCGAACACGCGCATGTAGGACACCGGGCCGGAAGCGCGCGACTGCGTGCCCTTGACGTGGGCGCCGATCGGGCGGATCGACGAGAAGTCATAGCCGACGCCGCCGCCGCGGCGCATGGTTTCGGCGGCCTGCAGCAGGGCGGTATAGATGCCGGGGCGGCCGTCGACGATTTCCGAAATCGAATCGCCGACCGGCTGCACGAAGCAATTGATCAGCGTCGCGCACAGATCGGTGCCGGCGGCGGAGTTGATGCGGCCGGCCGGAACGAAGCCGTTTTCCTGGGCTTCGAGAAAGCGCGCTTCCCAGAAACTGCGCTTTTCCTCGACTTCTATCGAGGCCAGCGCGCGGGCGACGCGGCTGCGCACGTCGCGCACGTCGCGTTCGGTTCCTTTTGCATATTTTTCGAGCAGCACTTCGCCGGATATCTCCTGCGGCAGGGGCAGGTCCATTTGCCCGGTGTGCTCGTAGCTTGTTGATTCCTCTGGATTATTATTTGTCATTGTCATGGTCTCTTCCGAAGAATGGGTCCGTTTAAGGTTCCGTGGAGCGAAGAAGCATACCCCCGGCTCAGAATCGTGAAAAGCAGAAAATTTTTGCAGGTAAAAAAACAATGACTTAGATCAAGCGCTAGTGCGGGTGATGGATGCACCCCACTAGATATAGTATGTTTTTCGTGGATGAAAGCAGAGAAAAAACAGGGGGATGGCGCTGCTTTTCCAGACTTGGCGCAGACGCGGTTTGGGCCGCTTTTTGCTAGGGTCATCCGGGCCTTGCTTGTCAAGGGGGTTGACAGGCCCGATATGACTGGAAGATGCGGAAAGTGATCGCTCAGGCGGTGAGTTCGGCAACGTGCCGGGCGATTATCCATTCCTCGTTAGTGGGTATGACGCAGACCTCGATCCGGCTGTCGGACGTCGAAATTTTCGATGCATTGGCGGCGTTGGCGACGGCATCCAGGCGCAGCCCAAGCCAGCCGAGTTCGGCGCAAACCTGTTGCCTGACCGGCGCGCCATGCTCGCCGATGCCGCCGGTGAATACCAGCGCATCGAGTCCGCCGAGCGCCGCCGCCAGCGAGCCGATTTCGCGCACGATGCGGTAGCAGAATAGGTCGACCGCCTCGCGCGCCTCGGGCGCCGGCGAATCCAGCAGCACGCGCATGTCCTGGCTGATGCCGGAAACCCCGAGCAGGCCGGATTCCTTGTAGAGCAGCCGGGTCAGCGCCTTGGCGTCCATCTGCCGGTAGTCCATCAGGTAGAGCAGCACGCCGGGATCGAGGTTGCCGGTGCGGGTGCCCATCATCAGGCCGTCGACGGCGGTGAAACCCATGGTCGAGGCCACGCTGCGGCGACCCTTCATGGCGCACATCGAGGCGCCGTTGCCCAGGTGCGCGACAATCACTCGACCATTCGCGCCGCCGTGCGCACTCTTCGCATCGAGGTATTGCGGCAGCACCTCGGCGATGTATTCGTAGGACAGGCCGTGAAAGCCGTAACGGCGCACGCCTTCGGCGGTGATGGCGCGCGGCAGGGCGAAGAGCTGGGCCAGTTCGGGCTGGCTGCGGTGGAAGGCGGTATCGAAGCAGGCCACCTGCGGCACGCCCGGCATCGCCGCGCTCATGGCATCGATGCCGGCCAGGTTGTGCGGCTGGTGCAGGGGCGCCAGGGGAATGAAGCCGCGCAGGGTGTCAACGATGCTCGCGTCGAGCACGATGGGCTGCGAGAACTTCTGCGCGCCATGCACCACGCGATGGCCGACGCCGGCGATGCGCCAGCCGGCTTCATGGCGATGCAGCCAATCGACGAGGAAACTCAAGGCCTTCCTGTGCGGGGTTTCCGTCGGACCATCGAGATTCAGATCGATGTCGTCCAGTGTCTGTCCGGCCGCATCGCTGACCTTGAAATGCGCGGCCTGCCCGCCGAGCGCGCCTATGCCGTCGATCTGGCCGACCAGTTCAGGCCGCTGCGGTATCGTCGCGGCGCGCGCGAACAGGGCGAACTTGATCGAGGAAGAGCCGGCATTGAGGGTAAGAATGGCGTCGGCCATGGGCGTCAGAGCTTCTTGCGCTTGGCGTGGGCCATCACCATGGCCACGGCGGTCGAGGCGGTGCGCGTTTCGGCCGAGTCGGCGCGGCTGGTCAGTACGATGGGCACGCGGGCGCCGAGCACGATGCCCGAGGTCAGCGCATCGGCCAGATATTCCAATTGCTTGGCCAGCATGTTGCCGGATTCGATGTCGGGCACCAGCAGGATGTCGGCCTGGCCGGCGACGGCCGACTTGATGCCCTTGGTGCGCGCGGCAACCACCGAAATGGCGTTGTCGAAGGCCAGCGGGCCGTCGAGCAGGCCGCCGGTGATCTGGCCGCGATCGGCCATCTTGCACAGGGCGGCGGCATCGAGCGTGGCCTGCATCTTGGGATTGACGGTTTCCACGGCGGCCAGGATCGCCACCTTGGGATCGGCGATCTTGAGCATGCGCGCCAGGTCGATCGCGTTCTGCACGATGTCGACTTTGTCTTCGAGGTTGGGCGCGACGTTCACCGCCGCATCGGTGATGAACAACAGGCGCGGATAGGTCGGCACGTCCATCAGGAAGACGTGGCTGATGCGCCTTGCGGTGCGCAGGCCCGTGGCCTTGTCGATGACTTCGCCCATCAGTTCGTCGGTATGCAGCGAGCCCTTCATCAACGCTTCGACCTGGCCTTCGCGCGCCAGCGACACGGCGACCTCGGCCGCGGCGTGGCTGTGGGCGACGTTGATCAGCGTGCAGCCGTAGAGGTCGAGCTGGTTGGCTTCGGCGATCTGGCGGATCTTGTCCTCGGGACCGACCAGGGTCGGCACGATCAGGCCGCGGTCGCGCGCCAGCAGGGCGCCCTTGAGCGATTCGGTGTCGCAGGGATGGGCCACCGCCATCGAAATCGGGCTCAGTCCCTTGGTAATTTCCAGCAGGTGTTCGAAACGCACCTTGCGGCTCTCGGACAGCTTGAAATCCGGCAGGCTGGCTTTCAGGCGCTTGATCTTCTCGGTCGGCGCCAGGACTTCGGCGGTGCCGCTGATCACCTTCTGCCCGTCCTGGTTGCTGCAGACGCAATCGAAGATGATGTGGTGGTTGCGCGGGAACTTCTTTTCGCAGGTGATGACGACCGTCAGCGTGTCGCCGACCCGCACCGGCAGGGCGAAGTGCAGCGACTGATCGACGTACACGGTGCCCGGACCGGGAAAGCGGGTGCCGAGCACATTCGAAATCAACGCGCCGCCCCACATGCCGTGCGCGATGACCTCGCGCAGCATCGAGGAATGGGCATATTCCGGATCGACGTGCGAGGGATTGATGTCGCCGGACATGATTGCGTACATCTGGATGTCTTCCTGGCGCAGCGTGCGCACCAGGATCGCGCTGTCGCCGACGGTGATCTCGTCGAAAGTGCGGTTTTCGATGTATTCGGAATTGTCGGCGTGAATCTGGATCATTTGGATGCTCCCTGAACTGGCAATCTAACGCTCATGGCTTCGATAAGCCACCCCGCATTATGAAATCTCGCATCTTCGATGGGCCGCAAGCTGGCAAATGGGCCCGCCCCTCCCATCCTCCCCTCACGGGGAGGCTATCGATCGGCTCGCTGCGCTCGAACCTTACACAGCGCGCTTGGCGATGTATTTCACGTGAATCTTAGCGCGAAATTGCTGCAATGCAATAAATTCCCTCCGATTATGCCATCGTCCTTGTCGACTTTCTTGCCCGTGGCGCGTGCCGCAGGCGGCTTGTGCGGCGTTTCGCCACAGCCGTGGCGGAGTTTGTTACCCTGCGCACAGGAGGCATGATGGATCGATCGAACATGGAAAGGCAGGAAATATGCGAGGGGCTGCTGCAACTGCCGGCCCGGATCGCACCCAAGTATTTCTACGATGTGCGCGGATCGGCGCTGTTCGAGGAAATCACCCGCCTGCCGGAATACTATCCGACGCGCACCGAGGCCGCCGTGATGCAGGCCCGCGGCGCGGACATCCTGCAGAAAGTTGGCGCTGGCGGTACGGTGATCGAGTTCGGCGCCGGCAGTTGCGAGAAGGCGCGCGGCTTGTGCCGGCTGTTGCGCCCGCAACGCTTCGTTGCCGTGGATATTTCCGCCGAATTCCTGCACGGCGCAGTGGAGCGCATGCGCGGGGAATTCCCCGGACTCGAGGTGCTGCCGCTGGTGGCCGACCTCAGCGGGATCGTCGAACTTCCTGCCGGATTGCCGCGCGAAAAACGCCTGCTGTTCTATCCGGGCTCGTCGATCGGCAACTTCGACCCGCCGCAGGCGCTCGAACTGCTGACGCATTTTCGCGGGCTGATGGCTGCGGACGGCGCGCTGCTGATCGGCATCGACCTGGTCAAGGATCTCGCGGTGCTCGAAGCCGCCTACGACGACGCGGCCGGCGTCACGGCCGCCTTCAACCTGAATGTGCTCGACCACCTCAACCGGCTGATCGGCAGCGATTTCGAGCCGGCCGGCTGGCGTCATGTGGCGTTTTACAACGCCGCCGCATCGCGCATCGAAATGCACCTGGAAGCGCTGGCCGCGACGCGGGTGAGCTGGCCCGGCGGCCAGCGGCAGTTCGCCGCCGGTGAGCGCATCCATACCGAGAACAGCTATAAATACACGCTCGCCGACTTTTGCGCGCTGCTCGCGCGCGCCGGCTTCTCGCGCTGCGACGCCTGGACCGATCCGCGGGACTGGTTCGCCGTGGTCCTCGCCCGACCCTGAGTCCGGCGCGGGGGGCTCCTGCCCGGCTCCGGCCGGATGGATTTCCGGGCGGTGGCGGTTACATTTCAATTATTCAGGTGTAAGGAATCCGCGTCGCTGCCGACTATCGAGCAGCACCCCGCACGCGAGCTTGCGTACGGGGCGCAAAACCCTAACCCACCCAGGAGATCCACCATGAAGACCACCACCATGACCGCGGCTTCGCTAGCCCTCGCCTTCGGCGCCGCGCTGAGCATTGCCGCCGCTCCGGTCGCCGCCCAGGACAAGATGATGGACAAGGAAAAGTGCTACGGCGTCGCGCTCAAGGGCAAGAACGACTGCAAGGCCGGCGCCGGCACCAGCTGTGCCGGCACCTCGAAGATGGATCATCAGGGCAATGCCTGGTCGATGGTGCCCAAGGGCAGTTGCGAGAAGGCCGCCTCGAAGACTTCGCCGACCGGCAAGGGCCAACTCATGGAGTTCAAGGAAAAGATGGCCTGATCGTCGCCAACGCCAGCCGCCGACCATGAACACAGCGCATGCTCCCGTGCTGACCGGCATCGCCCGCAGCCTGCCTGCCGCGGGCGGCATCGGCCTCAAGCCGGAACACTTCCGCGAGATTCTCGATACGCAGCCCGAACTGGGCTTTTTCGAAGTCCACGCGGAGAACTACATGGTCGCGGGCGGCCCGTTTCACCATTACCTGACGCGCATACGCGAACGCTATGCGCTGTCGATCCACGGCGTCGGCCTCTCGATCGGCGGCGCGTCGCCGCTGGACGAGGAGCACCTGGACCGGCTTGCGGCGCTGCTCGATCGCTACCAGCCCGAATCCTTCTCGGAACATCTGGCCTGGTCCAGTCACGGCGGCGCTTTCCTCAACGACCTGTTGCCGCTGCCCTATCACGCCGCCACCCTGGACCGCGTCTGTGCGCACATCGACCGGGTGCAGGAACGCCTGCAGCGCCGGATGCTGCTGGAGAACCCGGCGAGCTATGTCGAATTCGCCGCTTCGACCATGGCCGAAACCGAATTCATTGCCGAAGTCGTGCGGCGCACCGGTTGCGGCCTGCTGCTCGACGTCAACAATGTTTACGTCGCCTGCGTCAATCATCACCGTGATCCGCGCGCCTACATAGGTGCGCTGCCCTTGCCGGCGGTCGGCCAGATTCATCTGGCGGGCTTCGCCAGCGATGTCGATGCGGCCGGCGCTCCGCTGTTGATCGACAGTCACGGCGCACCGGTGGCGCAGGCCGTCTGGGACCTTTACGAATTCGCGCTGGAAGGCCTGGGCCCGACGCCGACATTGATCGAGCGCGACAACGACATCCCCGCCTTGCCCGTGCTGCTGGCCGAGGCCTACCAGGCGCAGCGCATCATGCGCAAGCGTGTCGCCGCGACTGACGAGGTCTGCGCATGAACATCCAGAGCGCCTTCGCCGACGCGCTGCTGGCGCCCGAAGCCGTCTGCCCGACGGGCCTGCTCGCCTGGAACGGGTCCGATCCGGGCCGGCGCTTCGCCGTCTATCGCAACAACGTCATGGTCTCGCTGATCGATGCGCTGGCCGACAGCTACCCGGTCACGCAGGAACTGGTCGGCGAGGAATTCTTTGCCGCCATGGCGCGCCTCTTCGTGCAGGCGCAGCCGCCGCGCTCGCCGGTGCTGGCGCTTTACGGCGAGGGCTTCGCCGACTTCATCGAAGCCTTTCCACCGGCCGTCGGCCTGCCTTACCTGGCCGACGTCGCGCGCCTCGAAATGCGGCGCGTGCAGGCTTGGCACGCGGCCGATGCCGAGCCGCTGACGGAGCAGGAACTGGCGCGCCTGCTGGCCGACGCATCGCTGCCGCTGGCGCGCTTCGGCCTGCAGCCCTCGCTCGGGGTGTTGCGTTCGCGCCACGCGGTGGTTTCGCTGTGGGCCGCGCATCAGGCCGACGATGTCGCGGCGGCGCTGGCGCAAATCGCGGTGGATCAAGCCGAAGCCGCGCTGGTGTTGCGCGTCGGGCTGGAGGTCGACATCACCCGCATCGGCGAGGGCGCCGCCGCATTCGTCGGCGGCCTGCAGCAAGGCCTGGCCTTTGGCGCGGCGGCCGGGCAGGCACTGGCGGTCGAGCCCGAATTCGATCTGGCCGCCACCCTGGGCATGCTGATCCGCGGCGGCGGCCTATGCAGCGCAAGTATTCCAGGCGACATGAACTCATGAGCGAGTCCCTCCCCGGATCCGGATCGCGCGGCACTGCTGGGGTGAGTGCTGAACGCTACCGTCGTCCCGACCTTGCCCATCCCCATTCCCTGTAGGGCCGGCTTCAGCCGGCCGGCGGTGGATGACGTTGTAGGGCCGACTTCAGTCGGCCAGGGTGGATGGCGGACTGAAGTCCGCCCTACAGTCCGCCCGGTCCGCCCTGCAGCCCTTGCCCTTACTTGCCGTGCTGCCGGTACACCAGCGTCGCCAGGCGCAGCATGTCTTCGCGTCCGGTGTTGCCCGACAGCGCGTAGCCGAAGCGGCTGTCGGTCCAGTAGAAGACATCGATGCCGTTTTCGCGCGCGTAGCGGAAGCTGGTGTCGGCGGCCTTGGGCGCCGCGGGGCGAACGTAGAGCGTCAGGCGTTTGTGCTCGGCGTCCTCGTACATGAACTGCGCCACCTCGCCGCTGTCGCCGGGCAGCAAACGCCCACCGACCAGCCGGTAGCCGACTTCTTCCAGCTGCGGCGGCTGCAGCGGGGCGCCGAGGCGCTTCGACAGCCAGGCGACCAGATGGGCTTCCTGGTCGGCGCCGACCTCGACCGGATGGCGGACTTCGGGCACGAACACGGCGTGGGCGATCGCCGCCTGGCGCGGCAGCGAAGCCGCTGCCATGCCCGGGCCCGGCGCGGGCGCGGTTTCGCCGCGCAGGAAAAAGCCGGTGATCGCGCCCAAGCCCAGCCAGGCGACCGCGGCCAGCTTGCGCGCATCGAGCGCATTGAGCCAATACGGCGCGGCGTTGGCGGCCGGAATCAGGCGCGCCGGAACGGCTTCGTCGAGCACGCGGTCGTAGGTCCGGTGCAGCCGCGCCGACTGTGCGCGCCATTCCTCGGCCTGGGCGCGCCGTTCGGGATGCGCGGCGAGCCAGGTCTCGACCTGCATCAGGCGCGCCGGGTCGAGCTGGCCATCGGCCCAGGCATGCAGATCGTCTTCGGAAATCGGCGTATTCATGTGCTGACCACTTTCAATATCGGTGCCGTCTCGCCGGCCAAGATCGCCTTGAGGCGCAGGCGTGCGCGCGACAGGCGCGACATCACGGTGCCCTGCGGAATATTCAGAGCGCGCGCCACTTCGGCGTAGCTGAGTTCTTCGAGCCCGACCAGCAGCAGCACTTCGCGCTGGTCCGGCGGCAGCAGCGCCAGCGCGCGTTCGAGGTCGCGCAGTTCCAGCGCATCGTGCTGGCTGGCGCGCTGTACCGGCACCGGCAGATCCTCGTCGGCGCAGAAGTCGATGCGGCTGTCGCGGCGTCGGCCATCGACGTGCAGGTTATGCATGATGGAAAACAGCCAGGGACGCAGGTCGCGGCTGCGCTGCCACAGGCGCCACTTTTCCAGCGCGCGCTGCAGCGTCTCCTGCACCAGGTCGTCCGCCGCATCGACGCGCCCCGTCAGCGCCCGCGCGTAGCGGCGCAGACGGGGGATTTCGGCAACGATGGCATCGCGGCTGTTCACGTCATTCCGGTCGGCTAGGGCTTGGCGACGTGCCAGACATTGTTGAAGCCGTCGCCGGTCTTGTCGCCGGGCTTGGCGTCCTTGACCCAGTAGTAGAGCGGCTTGCCCTTCTGCGCCCACTGCTTGGAGCCGTCGTCGCGCGTGATGATGCTGAAATCGCCGCTGGCGGCGTCGCCCGCGGCGGCCATCAGCGGCGGCCAGTTGCCGGCACAGGGGCCGTTGCAGGCGCTTTTGCCGCCGGCATCCTTGTCGAAGGTGTAGAGCGTCATGCCCTTGGCGCCGACCAGCACGCCGTCCATGGGCTTGACCGGGGCGCCGGCGGCCAGCGCGCCGCCGGCAGCGAGGGCGGCGGCACACAATGCAACAATCAGCTTATTGATTTTCATGAGGTTCTCCGTTGGGGTTGGGGGTCTTGCACCTCATATACGGATGGCGACCCGCGATTATTCCGGCGGCTCATGAAGAGTTGGCGTTGGCGGCACGGTGACGCATCGGTCGCCTCAACTGCCACCGACACCGCCGTTGCGTACCGTGGAGCCGACGAATTCGCGGTCGACCAGGCAGCCATCGACATCGCCCTGGCGGTAACGCAGCGCGATGGCGCGCTCGCACATCGCCCGCTTGTAATGCAGTTTCGCCGTGCAATCGTCGGCGAAGGCCCGGCCGAGTTCGTCGCCGATGCAGGCGCCGGCCGCGATCTCGTCGTCGGTCTCGAGTTGCGCCATGCAGTAATCGGCGATCCAGTGAATTTTCATGCCCGGAATGCGGCATGCGGGCTGTGCCGCGAATGCCGGCGCCGCGAGTGTCAGCGCGGTCAGCAGCAGAAAGGCGGATGGGCGCATGCGCGGCGGCTCAGGGCTTGCGCCAGGTGATGCGATAGATCGCGCCGGCCTGGTCGTCGGCGACCAGCAGCGAGCCGTCGGGCAGGGTTTGCAGATCGGCCGGGCGGCCCCAGGCCGATCCGCCCTGCAGCCAGCCGCTGGCGAAAGTCTCGTAGCTCACGGCGCGGCCGTCCTTCACGCGCACCAGACTGATGCGGTAGCCGATCTTTTGCGAGCGGTTCCACGAACCGTGTTCGGCGATGAAAATCTGCCCGCGGTATTCGGCGGGAAACATCGTGCCGTCGTAGAAGCGTATCCCGAGGCTGGCGACGTGCGGCCCGAGCTTTTGTGCCGGCGGCTCGAATTCGCCGCACTTGCGCCGCGCGCCGTACTCGGGATCGGCGATCTCGCCGCCGTGGCAGAACGGGTAGCCGAAATGCATCCCGGCGCGCGGGGCGCGGTTCAACTCGTCGGGCGGGCTGTTGTCGCCCAGCATATCGCGGCCATTGTCGGTGAACCACAGCGCGCCGTCGGCCGGGCTCCAGTCGAAGCCGACGCTGTTGCGTATGCCGCGCGCGTAGATCTCGCGCCCCGAGCCGTCGGCGTTCATGCGCAGCAGCGCGGCATAGGGGTCGCCCGGAGCGCAGATGTTGCAGGGCGCGCCGACCGGCACATAGAGCTTGCCGTCGGGGCCGAAGGCGATGAACTTCCAGCCGTGGTGGGTTTCCTGCGGCAGCGTGTCGGTGACGACGACCGGCGCCGGCGCGCGCTCATTGCCATGGTCGATGCGTTTGTCGATATCGTCGTAGCGCAGGATGCGGTTCACTGCCGCGACATACAGCGCACCGTTTCGCCAGGCCAGGCCGCTGGGCATGTTGAGGCCGTCGGCGATGCGCGTCACGGCGCCGGCCCGATAGCCGGCGTCGAAACGCACCGCGTGCACCTTGCCGGCGCCGCGCGAGCCGACGTAGAGCACGCCGCCCTTGGCATCGACGCCGCCCAGCGCCATCTGCCGTGCATTGTCGACGCGCGCCCAGAGTTCGATGGCGAAGCCCGGCGGTAGCTTGATGCTTTCCAGCGGCAGCGCGGCGGCTAAGGTGGTCCAGGCCAGGAGGCCGATGCTCAGCAGATGTCGGACAAGGTTCATGGCAAGAGTTGGCGCTGACGACACGGCGATTCTCGATCAGTTCGCCCTGCGGCGCAACGCCGATGCTCCTGTCGGGCAACGAGCCGGCTTGGGGCACGCCCGGTGACCCCCGGTGACCATTGGCACCGTTTTGGCGCAGGAAATCCTTGAAATGGCGCATTCAAGCGCGGCATGGGGATTGCTTATGTGTCCCCTCATGCATTCGTCACTTGCCCGCCTGCGCCGTTCCAGCCTCGACACATCCCTGCCGGTGGACCGGGCGCGGGTGCTCGACACGCTGGTGAATAATCTGGAAGGCATGGCCTATCGCTGCCTGAATGACGCGGACTGGACCATGCTCTTCGTCAGCCACGGCTGCCTGGAACTGACCGGCTACGCGTCGCAGGAGTTGGTCGAGGGCGGTTGCGTGTCGTGGGAGGAACTGACCTTTGCCGAGGATAGAGCCCGGGTGCGTGGCGAAATCGCCATTGCCGTCGCGGCCGGCAAACGCTTTTCCGTCCAGTACCGCATCGTCACCGGCGGTGGCGATGTCAAATGGGTGATCGAGCGCGGCGTCGCCGTGGCCGACGAGACGGGGCGGCCGGTGATCGAGGGCTTCATCGAAGATGTCAGCGTGCGCCACAGGACGCTGAAGGCCCTGGAACATGCCGAACTGCGCTATCGGCATATCTTCGAACACGCCTCGGAAGGCATCTTCCAGACCACCCGCGACGGTCGCTACCTGGCCGCCAATCCGGCGCTGGCGAAGCTCTATGGCTATGCCACGCCGCAGGAACTGATCGACGACCTGGCCGACATCGAGCGCCGGCTGTATGTCGAGGAGTCGCGTCGCGAGAAGTTCCGCCACTTGATGGAAGCCCACGGTGAAGTCGTCAACTTCGAATCCGAGGTCTTCTGTCGCGACGGCTCGAAAATCTGGATATCCGAGAACGCCCACAGCGTGCGCGGGGCCCATGGCGAATTCATCTGCTACGAAGGCACGGTGCAGGACATCACCGAGCGCAAGAGCTACCAGGAACAGCTCGAACGCCAGGCCAACCACGACCTGCTGACCGGCCTGCCCAACCGCAACCTGTTGGCCGACCGCCTCGGCCAGGCGATCGCGCGGGCCGAGCGCCTGGGCTATTTCCTGGCCCTGGTGTTCATCGATCTCGACAATTTCAAGTTCATCAACGACAGTCTCGGCCATGCCGCCGGCGACGAACTGCTGGTGGAAATCTCCAGCCGCCTGCGTCACTGCCTGCGCAGCTCGGACACCGTGGCGCGGCAGGGCGGCGACGAGTTCGTGCTGGTGCTCAACGACCATTACCGGGTCAATTCCATCATCTCCCTGCTGGAGCGGGTGCTGGTCGAGATCGGCCGTCCGGTCAGCCTTTCCGGGCGCGAGTTCCAGGTCGGCGCCAGCATCGGCGTCGCGCTCTATCCGCAGGACGGCGACGATGCCAGCACCTTGCTCAAGCATGCCGACGTCGCGATGTATGCGGCCAAGGATCGCGGCCGCAACAACTTCCAGTTTTTCACGCACGAACTCAACCATCTGGCCGACGAGCGGCTCAACCTGGAAAGCGCGATGCGCGCCGGCATCGAACAGGACGAGTTCGTCGTGCACTTCCAGCCCAAGGTGGATCACCGCCGCCGCATCGTCGGCGTCGAGGCGCTCGCGCGCTGGAACAATCCCGAGTTCGGCAGCGTGGCGCCGGACCGCTTCATCCCCATTGCCGAGGAAACCGGGCTGATCGTGCCGCTGACCGAGGTGATCCTGAAACAGGCCTTCGCCGCCGCCGCAAGATGGTTGCCGATCCACGGCCATGCCATCCAGGTGGCGGTGAATCTCTCGCCCAAGCTGTTTCTCGGCGAGGAGATCGTCAACCGTGTCGCCGCCCTGCTGCGCGAGGCCGGTTTGCCGCCGGAGCGGGTGGAACTGGAGGTCACCGAAAGCGTGTTCCTCGGCGACAGCGAGCGTGCGGTGCGCATCCTCGGCGAATTCAAGGATCTCGGCGTCAGCCTGGCGATGGACGACTTCGGCACCGGCTATTCGTCGCTGTCCTACCTGCGCCGCTTTCCGCTCGACATCATCAAGATCGATCGCTCGCTGGTGACCGGCATCGAGCACGAGGAAGAAGTGGCGATGATCGCCCGCGCCGTCATCTCGCTGGGCCAGAGCTTGAGGAAGACCGTGGTCGCCGAGGGCGTGGAAAACCAGGCCCAGTTCGATTTCCTGCGCTTCCAGGGTTGCAACGAATTCCAGGGCTACCTGATCGCGCGCCCCATGCCGGCGGGCGATTTCGAGCAGTTGCTGGCACGCACCGGCGGGCAGTTGTAGCCGCAGCCGAACTACCAGCCCTTGCGCCACGCCGAGGGCGAGGTGGCGAACCAGTTGCGGAAGGCGCGGGTGAAGGAGCTTTGCTCGGCGTAGCCCAGCAGCAAGGCAACATCCAGCGCCGAAAGCGACGAATCGCGCAGATAGACCTGCGCCAGTTCGCGGCGCGAGGCGTCGAGCAGGCCGTGAAACGAAGCCCCGGCCTGAACGAGGCGGCGCTGCATCGTGCGCGGCGTCATGCCGAGGGAGGCCGCGACGTGCTTCAGCGTGGTCTCGCACTTCGGCATCAGCGGCACCAGCGCCTGCCGCACCTGGCTGACGATGTCATGGCCGCCCTGCAGGCGGGCGATGACCAAGCGCGCCTCGTCGCGCATCGCCAGGTTAAGCGCGGCGTCTGCCTGGACCAGCGGACGCGACAGCAGGTCGCCGTCGAACAGCATTGCATTCTCGCCGGCGGCGAAACGCACCGGGCAGTCGAAGAAGGTGTCGAAGGGCAGCGTGTCTTCGGGCGCGCCATGCAGAAATCGCACCTCGCGCAACGGCAGCTCGCTGCGCGTTATCCAGCGCCCGAAACCGGCCCAGCTGGCGAGCAGGGATTCGGCCAGGAGATCGCAGTACGGCAGTCCCGCCCGGGTCGCCTCGGGCAGCACCACCCAGGCCAGCTTGACGTGCCCACCCTCGCGGCCGAAATGTGTTTCGCTGTAGCCCGAGTCGAACACGATGCGCCGATACAGCGGCACCAGGCCGATCGCCTCCTCCAGGTCGCGACAGCTCATCAGCGCATAGCCGAGCACGTCGAAGGTGTCGGGCCGCGCATCGCGGCCGAATTCCAGCCCGAGGTCGCGCCGGCCGGTCAGCGCCAGCGCCGTGCGGAACAGCGCCACCAGCGCGCTGAAGGGCAGGCGGCCTTGCGGCGCACTCCATTCCGCCGCGTCGATGCGCGCATGCCGCAGCAGGGCCGCGCGCGGCAGCCCGAGGCGATCGACGACGTCCAGCAGGCGCCGGCCATAGGCCATGGCGACACTGATTTCCACCTTCGGGGCGATTTCGGTACCGGGCATGTTGTCGCGAAATGACAAATGGCCGGGTATTTTGCGACAAGCAGCGGCACTATTCAATCGCCTATTCTTGCCGGACGCGACAAGCGCCGAAAAATCGACGCAAGAACGAGGAGAACGAGGTCATGGCAGAAATCACCGGCGGCGAAGTCATCGCCCGCATGTTGCAGAAGGAAGGCGTCGAGAAAGTCTTCGGCATCATCGACGGCACCTATTTCGGTTTCTATTCGGCGCTGCACCGGCTCGGCATCGAGATCGTCACGCCGCGCCACGAAACCTGCGCGGCGCACATGGCCGGCACCTATGCGCGGCTGACCGGCAAGCTCGGCGTCTGCATGGCCAGCAACGGCCCCGGCGTCGCCAACCTGCTGCCTGGGCTGGTGGTCGAGCAGGCCGACGGCAACCGCGTGCTGGCGATCACCAGCGCGCGCCGCCCGACCATCATGTATCCGGACCGCGGCGGCAGCTACCAGTGCTTCGACCAGAGCGGCGTCATTGGCAAGATCGGCAAGTGGAGCTCGGCGGTATCGAGCTTCGACCGCGTGCCCGAGCTGGTGCGCAAGGCGCTGCGCAAGAGTTACGAGGGCCGGCCCGGCGTGGTGCATGTCGACGTGCCCGAGACCATCATGAACGGCAAATTCAAGGCCGACGTCAGTTACTGGGCGCCGCACCAGTACCGCAACGCCGTGCCGCCAGCGCCAACTTTCGAGCAAGTCAAGCAGGCCGCCGATCTGCTGATCGCGGCGGGCGCGCCGATGATCCACGCCGGCAGCGGCATCATCCATGCCAACGCCTACGATGCGTTGCGCCGCGTCGCCGAACTGCTGCACGCGCCGGTCACCACCAGCTGGGCCGCGCGTGGCATGTTGACCGAGGATTCGCCGTTGGCCATCACCATGCCGCACGTCAAGCTCAACCACCAGGTGCGCAACGATGCCGATGTCGTGCTGATCCTCGGCTCGCGCATCGGCGAGACCGACTGGTGGGGCAAGCCGCCCTACTGGCGCCATCCGTCGGAGCAGAAAACCATCCAGGTCGACCTCGACGGCGACATGATCGGCGTGAACAAGCCGGTCGACCTCGGCATCGTCGCCGACGCCAAACGCTTCCTCGAACTGCTGGGGGACGAACTGCAAAAACGCCAGGATGAACTCAAGCTCGACGCCCGCCGCAGCCGCGTCGCCGGTTACGCCAAAACCATGAAGGAAGAACGCGCCGGCTGGGACAAGGCGCTCTCCGACATGGCGATCCCGATGCATCCGGCGCACATCGGTGCCGTCTGCAGGGAACTCTTCCCGGAAGATTCCGTGCTGGTCGCCGACGGCGGCAACGCCACGATCTGGGCCATGTTCTATCACAAGGTCACGGTGCCCAACACGGTGATCTCCACCTTCAAGTTCGGCATGCTCGGCGCCGGCATGTCGCAGGCGGTGGCGGCGGCGATTGCGCGGCCGGGCAAGCCGGTCTGCTGCATCATCGGCGACGGCGCCATGGGCTTCCACTCGCAGGAAGTCGAGACCGCGGTGAGAAACCACGCGCAGGTGATCTACATCGTGCTGGCCGACAAGCAGTGGGGCATGGTCAAGATGAACCAGCAGTTCATGCTGCGGCCGATCAAGACCATGATCTTCAAGCACCTCGATCCCGACGAGACCATCAAGGCCGACCTCGGCGAAATCAAGTTCGACAAGCTGGGTGAGAGCATGGGCGCCTACGGCGAGCGCGTCTCCGATCCGGCGCAATTGAAGCCGGCACTCGAACGTGCGCTGGCTACCGGCGGCTGCGCGGTGATCCACGTCGACGTCGATCCGGTCAAGCACATGTGGGCGCCGGGACTGATCCACTTCAAGAAGATGCACGAGGAACCGAAGGCGTGATTTTCGTCATTCCGGCGAAGGCCGGAATCCAGTACGGCCTGGATTCCCGCGTGCGCGGGAATGACGGGCGGCAGCATATGCTTGCTACGGAGAGCCCATGAACGAAATCGACCTCGTCCGCCTCAACTTCAATCCGCAATCCCTGTGGGCGCTCAACTTCATCATCGGCCTGGTGATGTTCGGCGTCGCGCTCGACCTCAAGGTGGAAGATTTCAAGGCGGTGCTGACCATGCCCAAGCCGGTGATCATCGGCATGATCGGGCAGTTCATCCTGCTGCCGGCCTTCACCTTCCTGCTGGTGCTGGTGATCAAACCCGCGCCCAGCATCGCGCTGGGCATGATGCTGGTCGCGGCCTGTCCGGGCGGCAACATTTCCAACTTCCTCACGCACTACGCCAAGGGCAACACCGCGCTGTCGATCACCATGACGGCGCTCTCGACCGCCGTGGCCATCGTCATGACGCCGCTCAACCTGTCGCTCTGGGGCGGGCTGTATCCGGAAACCGCGAAGATCCTCAAGGAGGTGGCGCTCGATCCGCTGGAAATGCTGCTTGCCGTGTTCCTGCTGCTCGGCCTGCCCATGGCGGCGGGTATGTGGACCGGCTCACGCTTCCCGAATTTCGTCGAGCGCGCGCACAAGCCGGTGAAAATCTTCTCCCTGGCCGTATTCGGCATTTTCGTGCTCGGCGCGCTGGCGGCCAACTGGCGCTACTTCCTCGATTACGTCGGCTTCGTCGTCTTCGCCGTGTTCCTGCATAACGGCCTGGCGCTGACTACGGGCTACTTCGCCGCAAAGTTCGCCGGCCTGCCCGAGCGCGACCGGCGTGCGGTCTCGATCGAAGTCGGCATCCAGAACTCGGCGCTGGGCCTGATCCTGATATTCAACTTCTTCGACGGCCTCGGCGGCATGGCCATCGTCACGGCCTGGTGGGGCATCTGGCACATCATTTCCGGACTCACCGTGTCGACCATCTGGAGCAGGAGAGAACCGCAATGAGTACGTTCCCAGCCCGCTCCAACGGCCGGCTTTGCACAGCCGGCCGGCTTCGGCGGCGCGGAGCAGTGCTCCGCGAATTCCCGCCTCCGCCCCAGGGAAAGGGGTGACGATGGTTCGCCGCTGCGCGGCTCCATGTCTTACGCTGCGTCAAGCTTGGGGCGGCCCTGCGCCTGACGCGCAAGGCGCCACATGAGCGCAGCCTGCGTCCTCGTCACCGGCAGCGCCGGCTACCTCGGCAGCCAGGTAGTGGCCGCGCTGGCGGCGCGCAGCGACATCGCCACCGTCGCGCTCGATGTACGCGTGCCGGCGCAGCGGCTCGAAGGCGTCAGTTACGAAGTCGCCGACATCCGCTTTCCCGAAGTCGACGCCATCGTCGCCCGCCATCGGCCGCAGGTCGTGGTGCATCTGGCCTCCATCGTCACGCCGGGCAAAGACAGCAATCGCGAGTTCGAATACAGCGTCGATGTCGGCGGCACCCGCAACCTGCTCGAAGCCTGCCTGAGTCACCATGTGCAGCGTGTCATCGTCTCGTCCTCTGGCGCCGCCTACGGCTACCACGCCGACAATCCGCAATGGCTGGGCGAGTCTGACCCGCTGCGCGGCAACCAGAGCTTCGCCTATTCCTGGCACAAGCGCCTAGTCGAGGAAATGCTGGCCGAGTACCGCGTCAGCCAGCCGCAACTGCAACAGGTCGTCTTCCGCATCGGCACCATCCTCGGTGCCACGGTGCACAACCAGATCACCGACCTGTTCGAGAAGCCGCGCCTGATCGCGATCCGCGGCGCCGACAGCCCCTTCGTCTTCATCCACGACCAGGACGTGGTCGGCGCCATCGTGCAAGGCGTCGACTCGAAGGTGACCGGAATATTCAACGTCGCTGGCGACGGCAAGCTGAGCATCCACGAAATCGCCGCGCGACTAGGCAAGAAATGCGTGGTATTCCCGCCCAGCATGCTGCAGGCGGCGCTGTGGCTGCTGAAGAAGCTGGGCCTGACCCAGTATGGGCCCGAGCAGATCGACTTCCTGCGCTACCGCCCGGTGCTCGACAACCGGCGGCTGAAGGAAGAATTTTGCTACGTGCCCAAGCTCACCTCGGCCGAAGTCTTCGAACTGTGGCGCACGTCGCGCCTGCGCAAAGTCACGTGAGGGGGCATCGTCATTCCGGCGTACGCCGTCCTCCGTCATTCCCGCGGTCTCGACACACCCGGGATTCCGCTTCGCGGCGGGCGAAGCCGGAATCCAGGGCCTCCCTCCCAACCCGCAAATGACCCCCCGCAACCTCGCCAACAAAGTAGTCCTGATCACCGGCGCCGCCGGCGGCCTCGGCACCGCGCTGTGCCAGCGCTATGCCGCCGCCGGCGCACGCATCGCCGCGCTGGATCTCGACGCCGCCAAACTCGACACCCTGACAACGTCGCTGCGCGCCACCGGCGCCGCAGCGCTGGCCCTGCCCGGCGACATCACCGACCCGATTGCCTGCAAGGCAGCGGTAGCCGCAACGCTGGCGAATTTTGGCGCGCTAGACGGCCTCATCAACAATGCCGGCATCAGCCATCGCAGCCTGCTCGCCGACACCGATCCCGGCGTGATCCGCCGCGTCATGGAGGTCAATTTCTTCGGTGCCGCCAATCTCACCCGGGCCGCGCTGGCGCAAATCGTGGCGCGGCAGGGCTTCATCGTCGCCATCTCCAGCGTCGCCGGCTTTTCGCCGCTGACCGGTCGCACCGGCTATGCCGCCAGCAAGCACGCGCTGCACGGCTTCTTCGATAGCCTGCGCAGCGAAGTCGAAAGCAGCGGCGTCGGCGTCACCCTCGTCTGTCCCTCCTTCATCCGTACCGGCATAGGCGCCGCCGCAACCGACGGCAGCGGCGCGCCGGTGAGCAGCCCGCGCATCACCGTCGGCATCGAGTCCTCGCCCAAGGAAATCGCGCAGCGCATTTTCGATGCAGTAGCGGCAGGACACAAGCTGCTGCTGCCCGATGCCACTGCGCGCAAGGCCTGGTGGCTCAGCCGGCTGGCGCCGGGACTCTATGCCCGAATCATGAAGCGGCGAGTGGGCGGGGAGTTTTCGGGCCTGCTGTAATCCGGCTCGCGTCGGATGGTTCAGGAGTCGACGCCGGCGGCACGGCGGCGGCACCGATCCCAATCCCGGCTCCAACCCCGGCCACGCCTTGCGCCGGACTGAAGCGGCGCGCCTCGGTCAGTCGGGGTCAGTCGGGCCGGAAGTCGAACTTTGCCTTCGTCGGCTGATTCTGGCCGACCCTGTGGATCAGCGCCGTGATCCTGTACGCGTACTTCTCGGGCATCCTGAAATAGTTGCCATAGCTGGTGGCGCGGTTGAACGAGATCGGATTGAGCTTCTTGGTCTGCTCGCCCATCACCGGATCATCGACGCTCAGCTCGATCCGCGCATCCTTGATCTCGCTGCCCGTCTCGCGGTCGAGCAGAGAAATATTGACGTGGTAATAGCCCTTGCCGCTGGGTATCCCGCCGCCCATCGATCCCTGCCTGTCTTCGGCCAGATGCTTGACCCGGATCGACTCCGCCGATACGACACCCAGATACACGTCCATGCCTTCGACAATCTTGTGGTTGCGGTCTTCGCCCGGAGCCTTGGCCACGGCAGGTGCGCCGTTCGGCACAATGCCCTTGTTGAACATGTAGAGCGCCGCCACGCGGATTTCGGAATCGGTCAGATCGGCCATGCCGCCGCGCGGAGGCATCGCCCCATGCCCCTTGATCGCGGAACGGACCAGGAACTCCGTGCCGTGCGAGAAGCGGGGCGCCCAGGCAGCCAGGTCGCCGATTTTCGGCGCGCCGTCGACGCCGCTCTCGTGGCACTTGATGCACTGGCTGTTGACGATCTGTTCACCGGAGCGCTCGCGAAACGCCGTCGCGACCGCCGCCGGTTCGGTCCAGTGGCCGCCGGACTGATTGACCATGTAGGTGATGGCGCGCTTGATGTCCATGTCGCCCAGGCCCGGATTGCCGCCGTGCGGCGGCATTTTTCGCAGGCCCTGCAGCGCGTGTTGACTGAGGCTCGTCAACCCTTGCGCGGCCCTCGGTTTCCAAGCCTGCGCATCGCCGATTTTCGGCGCGCCGTGCAGGCCCGTGGCGTGACAATTGGCGCAAACCGCATCCACCACCTGCTTGCCGCTCAAGCCCTTGTCCTCACCCATCGCCACGGCGGGAATCAGCAGGACGAGGGCAACGACGATTTTTGCCGACAACTTCTTCGAGAAATGCAAATGCGTGGATTTTTTGATTTTGACTGGATTGTTCATCGCAGGTCTCCTTCCTCAACAAGCGGGAGCTTCAGGAGACACGTCGCGACGCATCGCGCGTCGCCAGAAAAAATTCACTACGGGCACCTGGTCCCGCCTGCAAAACCATACGGGGATATCCCCATATGTTTTTGATCATAGTACATGCCCGGGCAAGCCGAAATGCCGATCCACGGGCGCTGCAGGCAGGATCAAATCCGCTGATGCGGGTCTTTGCTCACCGGACTACTCTCCCCCCGGCCCCCTCGCCAAGCGAGGGGGTGACAATGGTTCGCCGCGGTGCGGCTCCGTGTGATGACTGGCGCCGCTTCGGGTGGCCGTGCGTGGCGCTCACGCGCCTGCGGGCTCCCGGACGAAGCGCTCGAAGCCATCGATCGGCAGCGGCCGGCTGAAGAAATAGCCTTGATAGGCATTGCAGCCGGAACGGGCGAGGAAGTCGCGTTGCGCCGCCGTCTCGACGCCTTCCGCCATCACCGACAGGCCGAGGCTCTGGGCCAGCGCCACGACGGTTCGTGCAATCGCGGCATCGTTCGGGTCGGTGAGTACGTCGCGCACAAACGACTGGTCGATCTTCAACTGATCCAGCGGCAGGCGCTTCAGGTAGGACAGCGACGAGTAGCCGGTGCCGAAGTCGTCGAGTGAGAAGCCCACGCCCGCGGCCTTCAGCGCGGCCATCTTTTCGATGATCTCCTCGACGTTGTGCACCAGCAGGCTTTCGGTCAGTTCCAGCTTCAGTCGCAGCGGATCGGCGCCGGTGTCCTTGAGCACCGCCAGCACCTGGCTGACGAAATCGGGCCGGTTGATTTGATGCACGCTGACATTGACCGCGATCGTGAGCTGGGCCATCTCCGGCCGGACGGCCCAATTTGCCAATTGGCTGCAGGCCGTTTCCAGCACCCATTGCCCCAGGGGCAGGATCAGCCCGGTTTCCTCGGCCAGCGGAATGAACTCGGCAGGCGAGACCAGGCCGCGTTCCGGATGCTGCCAGCGCACCAGGACTTCGGCACCCGTGACGCGGCCCTGGCCGCCGACCTGGGCCTGGTAATGGAGCACGAACTGCTTGCCGTCGACGGCCCGGCGCAGGCCTTCCTCCAGCGCCGCGCGCTCCTTGACGACGGACTCCATGGCCGGATCGAAGAAGCGGAAGGTGTTGCGCCCGCTTTCCTTGGCCTTGTACATGGCCAGGTCGGCCTGTTTCATCAAGTCGTCGATGCTGGGGTGCCGGGCTCCGAACAGGGTGATGCCTATGCTGGCCGTGCTCTGGAAAGCCACATTGTTGAGTTGATACTTGTGGTTGAACGAGGTGAGGATCTTGTCCGCGACCGATTCGATGCCGGTGGCGGCTTCGCTCTCGCTGGCGCTCAGGTTGGCCAGCATCACCACGAATTCATCGCCGCCGAGCCGGGCCACGGTGTCGCCGGCGCGCACGCACATGCTCAGGCGCTGTGACACCTGCTTCAGCAGCAAGTCGCCCATGTCATGGCCCAGCGTGTCGTTGAGCTTCTTGAAATTGTCGAGGTCGATGAACAGCAGCGCACCATGGTTGTTGTTGCGGGCGCTGGCGGACAAGGCCTGTTTCAGCCGATCCAGCAGCAGCGTGCGGTTGGGCAGGCCCGTCAGCTGGTCGAAGAAGGCCAGTTCCTCGATTTTCTCTTCCGCCTTCTTGCGTTCCGTGATGTCGTGGTGCATGCCGATGTAATGAGTCACCGCGCCGTTGTCGCCCTTCACCGCCGATATGGTCAGCCATTTCGGGTAGATCTCGCCATTCTTGCGCCGGTCCCAGATTTCTCCCTGCCAGCCGCCGCTGCGGTTGATGGTTTCCCACATGTCGCGATAGAACTCCCGGTCGTGGCGGCCCGACTTGAGCAGCCGCGGCGTCTGGCCCACCAGCTCGTCGGGCGCGTAGCCCGTGCTTTCGGAAAACGCCCGATTGACCCTCAGGATCACGCCTTCGGCGTCGGTGACCACCATGCCTTCCTGCGATTCGAAGGCGGCAGCGGCGATGCGCAGGTCGGCCTCGGCCTGCTTGCGGGCCGTGACGTCGCGGGTGACGGCCAGCTGCACCAGCTCGCCGTTGTCCAGCATCGGCACGGCATGGGTTTCCAGCCAGCGGCGGCCCCCCTTGAGGCCCTGCACTTCGAATATCATCTGCACCGATTCGCCGGCGAGCACCCGCCGGTGCAGGTCTTCGAAGGCCGCGCGGTATTCGGGGGTGATGACCGAAAATATCGAACGTCCGAGCACCTGCTGCAGCGAGTCGGCCTCGATCATCGCCAGCCCGGCCGGATTCATCTGTTTCAGTAGCCCGGCCGCATCGACGATCTTGATGCATTCCGGCTCGGTTTCGATTATCGCCCGCAGGCGCAATTCGCTTTCCTTCAATGCCGTCTCGCGGTGCCCCAGGGTGACCAGCAGTTGATTGAAGCCGCCGATCAATTCGCCGATTTCATCCTGGCGGACAATCGGCAGGGCTTGCGGCGGCTGGCCTGATCGCGATTGGGTGGTCAGCGCTTGCGCCGCATCGAGCAGCGGCGAAAGTTCCCGGAGCAACATCCACCAGGTCAAGCCGCCCGCCAGCAGGGACAGGAACAGCGTGGCGACCAGCATGCGCCGCTGCAGCTCGTTGATCGAGGCAAAGGCTTCCGCCGTCGACAGAATCACGGAGGTGTACCAGCCGGCGATGGGCACTTGCTTGACCGAGACCAGCACTTCCAGTCCATGCGGATTGACGGCCACCGCCGAACCTTCATAGCCCTCCATGAAACGGTCGATCCACGGATTGACGCCGTGGGCCGGGAGCACTTCCATGATGCGGGATTTGTCGAAGGCGGCAACGATGGTGCGTGTCTTCGGCGTGATCAGGAATGCCCCGCCGGACTTGCCGTAGCTGCTGTCGGTAATCTGGCTCAGGAAATTGGGCAGGCCGAGATTGATCTCTCCCGCCAGAGCCCCGATTATTTCGCCTTGGGTGTCGCGTATGGGCACGGCCATGTCGAACATCGGCTGTTGCGCCTGCTGGCCGATGACGGGCTGGCCGATGACGGGTTGGCCGACGACGGATTTGCCCTCTGTCAGGGTTTCGTTCAGGTAGGCGGGGTCGCGAAAATCGATGCCGATCCGCTGCGCCGAGACCGGTACTTCGGCAATCGCCATGCCGGCGGAATTGATCGCGAATACGCCGCCGTTGAACAGGATTTCAAAAACCGGCTGCTGTGCCAGGCGCGACTGCAGGGCGGCGGGGTCGTTCATCATGGCCGGGTTGATGCCGGCGGCAACGCTCGCCAGCACCTGCAGCCGCAGCTCCAGTTCCTGATCGATATCGGCTGCGATCAGGGAAACCGCCGCGAACTGCTGTTCGCTCAACTGAAGCTCCAGATCCTTGCGCAACACCCGGCTGGAGTAGAACGCAAGCGACCAGATGCTGACCAGGAAAATGGCCAGGGTGAACAACGTCACCCTCGTCTTCAGCGATCTCCAGTGCAAGCCAGCGAAATTCAAGGCCGATACCCCAGTTCAAACGGTCAGGCGGTTGCGCCGTCTTGGGCGAAGTATCGCATCTTGCCCGGATCGAAGCGCGTTGCCTGGGGCGAGTAAGCGGACATGTTGAAGCCGATGGATGTAGGAGCGAGCTTGCTCGCGACAACGGCTTATCG
>NZ_JASJPC010000045.1:0-48095 GCF_031426875.1 Sulfuritalea sp. | reverse complement strand
GGGATTCGAACTCGCGACCCCTTGCACCCCATGCAAGTGCGCTACCAGGCTGCGCCACGCCCCGACTGCGCGAATTATAACAAAGGAAACGTCCGGCGGCGTCAGGCAGCGCGCAGGAATTCGATGATGGCGGCGAGTTCGGCGCGCACCGACGCCTGCGAGGCGCCGCCCTGCGCCTCGGCAGCATCGTGCAGCTTGCCTGGGCCATCCTCCAGGCGATTGCGCGCGCCGCTGATGGTGAAACCTTCCTGGTACAGCAGTTCGCGGATGCGCCGCACCAGCAGGACTTCATGGTGCTGGTAGTAGCGGCGGTTGCCACGCCGCTTGACGGGACGCAGTTGTGTGAACTCCTGCTCCCAGTAGCGCAGGACATGCGGCTTGACGCCGCAAAGTTCGCTCACTTCACCGATGGTGAAGTAGCGCTTGGCCGGTATCGGCGGCAGTTCGTCCCGGCTATTGCTGGACGTTGCCACGCGGGAATGCCTCGACCGCCGCCTTGAGTTTCTGGCTGGCGTGGAAGGTGACGACGCGGCGAGCCGTGATCGGAATTTCCTCGCCCGTCTTGGGATTGCGCCCCGGACGTTGCGGCTTTTCGCGCAACTGGAAATTGCCAAAGCCGGAAAGCTTGACGCTGTCGCCCTTTTCGAGCGCCAGACGCACTTCGTCGAAAAAGGCTTCGACCATGTCTTTGGCTTCGCGCTTGTTGAGGCCAACTTTTTCGAACAACAGGTCGGCGAGTTCCGCCTTGGTCAATGTCATATAAGCTCCGACTGCGTTTATCCGCGCAAGGACGCATGGAAATCCCGGCTGGCGACTGCCAGCAGATCGGCGATTACCGCCTCCACTTCCGCATCCTCGAGAGTACGTTGAGTATCTTGCATAACTATACGAAAGGCAAGGCTCTTTTCGTTTTCAGCCAGGCCCTTGCCCTGATATACGTCGAACAAGGCCACATCGCGCACGACGGCCGGCGCGGCGGCGCGCAGGGCGGTCAGTAGGGGCGCCAAAGTCTGGCTTTGCGGCACCACCAGTGCCAGATCCCGGATCACCGCGGGGAATCGGGAAACTTCCTCATAGCGGGAGAAGGGTGTCGCCAGCAGGGCGGCCAATTCGAGTTCGAAAACTACCGGGGCGGTGCCCAGTTCGTACTTCTGCACCCAGCGCGGATGCAGTTCGCCAAGGAAGCCCACCGGCCGGCCATCGAGACTGACCGTGGCACAGCGGCCCGGATGCAGCGCCGGATGCCCGGCTTTGACGAATTCGAGGCGACGCGGTGCGAAGAGGGCTTCGATGTCGGCCTTGACGTCGTAGAAATCCACCCGGCTGGCGGGCGCTCCCCATTGCTCCGGCAGCGCCGAACCGGCGGCCAGGCCGGCCAGGCGCAGCGGCTGATCGAATCCGGCGACCGGACCGGCAGCAGCGTCGCGCATGAAACAGCGCCCCAGTTCGAAAATACGTACCCGCTCCGTCTGCCGCTTGCGGTTGGCGACCAGGGCTCCGACCAGGCCGCCGATCAGCGTCGAGCGCATCACACCCATCTGGCTGGCGATCGGATTGGCCAGCACGATGGGCGCCGCACCCGTGGCCTGGACGGCGGAAAAGTCGGCTTCCCACTGTGCCTCGACGAAGCTGTAGGTCACCACCTCGTGATATTCGCGTTCGGCCACCAGACGGCGCAGGCTCATGGCCGTGCGGCTGTGCTCGGTGGCCGGCATCATGGCCATCTGCGCCACCGGCGGCGGGGAAGGAATGTTGTCGTAACCGTGGATGCGCGCGATCTCCTCGATCAGGTCTTCCTCGATTTCGATGTCGAAACGGAAGGACGGCGGCGTGACGAGGAAATCCTCGCCCTGCCGCTCGACGCCGAGGCCGAGGCTCTTGAGTATGCTTTCGATGCGCTCGGCACCGAGTCGAATGCCGATCACCTTGGCGGCACGCGCCGTGCGCAGGCGCACGGGTTTGCGTGTGGGCAGGTGCGCGGCCGACACCGCCTCGACCACCGGGCCGGGCTGTCCGCCGCAGGTTTCGAGAATCAGTTGCGTCGCGCGTTCGATGGCCTTGCGCTGCAGTTCGAAATCGACGCCGCGCTCGTAGCGATGCGAGGCATCCGAGCTGAAGCCCAGCGCGCGGGCCTTGCCGGCGATGGCGACGGGCGGGAAAAAGGCGCTTTCGAGGAACAGGTCGCGGGTGGCGTCGCCGATGCCCGAATGCTCGCCACCCATGACGCCGGCCATCGCCAGCGGTTTCTCATCGTCGGCGATCAATGCGGTGTCGGCCGACGGCGTCACGGTCTGTTCGTTCAGCAGCAGCAGTTGCTCGCCAGGATTGGGCAGGCGCACATGGATCGCGCCCGAGAGTTCGGCGTCGTCGAAGGCATGCAGCGGCTGGCCGAGTTCGAGCATCACGTAGTTGGTGACGTCGACCAGGAAGGAAATCGAGCGGATGCCGCTGCGCTCGATGCGCCGCTTCATCCATTCCGGCGTCGCGGCGCGGGCATCGACACCGCGCACGATGCGGCCGCAGTAGCGCGAGCACGAAGCGGGGGCGTCGAGCACCACCTGGCGCGTGTCGGCAACGCTTGCGGCGACCGGCTCGACCTCGGGCGCCAGCAGCGGCGCACCGGTCAGTGCCGAGAGCTCGCGCGCAATGCCTAGCAGCGACAGGCAGTCGGCCCGGTTCGGCGTCAGCTTGAGCGTGATCAGGTGATCGTCGAGATCCAGGTGGCGGCGGATGTCCTCGCCCACCTGCGCATCGGCGGCCAGCGGCAGCAGGCCGCCGTGGTCGTCGGAAAGTCCGAGTTCGCGCGCCGAGCAAAGCATGCCGAAACTCTCGATGCCGCGCACCTTGGCGCGCTTGATTTCGATGCCGGGCAGCCTGGCGCCGACGCGTGCGCACGGCACCTTCATGCCGGCGGCAACATTCGGCGCGCCGCAGACGATCTGCAGCGGCGCGGCTTCGCCGACATCGACGGCGCAGAGCTTGAGCTTGTCGGCGTCAGGGTGCTTGTCGACGCTCAGCACCTGTGCCACGACGACATTCGAAAAGTTGGCGCTGGCGGGACGGCGTTCCTCGACTTCGAGGCCGGCCATGGTCAGCACATGGCAGAGTTCCTCGCTCGACAACGAGGGATTGCAAAGACTGCGCAGCCAGGATTCGGAAAATTGCATGACGGTTCAGGTTCGCACGTAGCGCTCAGTGGAACTGCGAAAGGAAGCGCAGATCGCCTTCGAAAAACAGGCGCAGGTCGGGGATCGAATAGCGCAGCATGGTCAACCGGTCCGGGCCCATGCCGAAGGCGAAACCCGTGTACTTTTCGGGATCGAAGCCGCCGAAGCGCAAGACGTTGGGATGGACCATGCCGCAACCGGCGATTTCCAGCCAGCGTCCTTCCAGCGCACCGCTCATGAAGGCGACATCGATTTCGGCGGACGGCTCGGTGAAGGGAAAGAAGGAGGGACGGAAACGCACCTTGAGATCGTCGGATTCGAAGAAGCGCCGCAGGAAATCGGCGACCACGCCCTTGAGATCGGCGAAGCTGACGTTCTCCCCGACCCAGAGGCCTTCGACCTGGTGGAACATCGGCGAATGCGTGGCATCGGAATCGACGCGATAGACGCGGCCGGGGCAGATCACGCGCAGCTCGGGCATCGATTCCAGGTGCTTGTAGCGTTCCGTGTGCGCCAGCATGGAACGGATCTGCACGGGGCTGGTGTGGGTGCGCAGCAGCACGTCTTCCTGCGGCTTGCCGCCATGTTCACTCGGGCCCTGTAGATAAAAGGTGTCATGCATCGAACGCGCCGGGTGATTCTCGGGCGTGTTGAGCGCGGTGAAGTTATGCCAGTCGGTTTCTATCTCGGGGCCGTCGGCGACATTGAAGCCGATCGAACGGAACAGCTGTTCGATGCGGTCCAGGCTGATGATCACCGGATGCAGGCTGCCGCGCAGGCTTCCGCGCCCGGGCAAGGTCACATCCAGCGCTTCGGTGGCCAGCTGGGCTTCGAGCTGGGCGTTCTTCAACGCCTCGCGCCGCGTCGTCAACGCCGACTCTATGCGTTCCTTGGCAATGTTGATCGCCGCGCCGGCGCTCTTGCGCTCTTCGGCCGGCAACTTGCCGAGGCCCTTGAGCAGCGCCGTGAGCGAACCTTCCTTGCCCAGATAGCGCGCCTTGGCATCTTCCAGCCGCGCTGGCTCGGTGGCCGCGGCAAAGTCGGCCGTCGCCGAGGCGATGAGTTGATCCAGATTGTTCATTGATGACGGTTATGGACAGCAACAAAACGCAGTTTCAGCGCAGGCTAACGCCGGGCGTTATCGGCATCAAGCGCAGCGGCCGCAACTAAAAAAAGGAGGCCCCCAACAGCCCTGGGCCTCCTTCTCCGGGTACGGCGAGACTCAGGCCGTCAGCTTGGCCTTGGCCTGTGCGGCCAGGGCGGCGAATGCCGGCTTGTCGAACACCGCGAGGTCGGCCAGCACCTTGCGATCGACTTCGATCGAAGCCTTCTTCAGGCCGTTCATGAAGGTGCTGTACTTCATGCCCAGTTCGCGGGCCGCCGCATTGATACGGGCGATCCACAGCACGCGGAACTGCCGCTTCCGCTGACGACGGTCGCGGTAGGCATATTGTCCGGCCTTCATCACCGCTTCTTTGGCGATGCGATAGACCTTGCTGCGCCGGCCGCGGTAACCCTTGGCCAGGTCGAGAACCTTCTTGTGGCGCGCGCGCGCCGTTACACCACGTTTTACTCTTGGCATGGTGTCTCTCCTTAACCGTTAGGCAGCATGGCGCGAACCGACTTGACGTCGGAGGCGTGCACGGTGTGCACACCGCGCAACTGGCGCTTGCTCTTGGTGGTTTTCTTGGTCAGGATGTGGCGCTTGAACGCACTCCCGCGCTTGATGCCGCCGGAAGCGCGCACGACAAAGCGCTTCTTGGCACCGCTCTTGGTCTTCATCTTCGGCATCGAAGATCTCCCTATTACATGGCTGCCAGGTGTTTCCCGCCTCGGGAATGCTTGGTGACCTGCAACCACTTCTTGTTTCCGCATGCATTGCATGCGGAACAAATTCTCTTGCTACTTGCTCAATGCGGCTTTTTCTTGGAAGCTGCCAGCACCATGATGAGCTGGCGCCCTTCCATTTTCGGCCACTGCTCCACCATCGCCTGCTGCTCCAGGTCCAGCTTGATCCGTTCCAGCATGCGCATGCCAATTTCCTGGTGCGCCATTTCACGTCCGCGGAAACGCAGGGTAATTTTCGCCTTGTCGCCTTCGCTCAGAAACTTGATCACATTGCGCAGCTTGATCTGGTAATCGTTCTCGTCGGTACCGGGGCGGAACTTGACTTCCTTCACCACCACCTGCTTCTGCTTCAGCTTGGCCTCGTGCTGACGCTTGGCTTCCTGGTACTTGAACTTGCCGATGTCCATGATCTTGCAGACGGGCGGCACGGCTGTGGGAGCGATTTCCACCAGATCCACACCGGCCTCTTCGGCCAGCGCCAGCGCCTGACGAATCGGGACGATGCCCAGTTGCTCTCCGTCTTCCCCGACCAAGCGAACCTCGGGGGTGGTGATCTCTTCGTTGAGACGCTGCGATTTATCCTGAGCGATGGTTCAAATCTCCAAAAAATTCAAAAAATCAGACCGTTGCGCCTCTGTTGCACTGTTCATGCAGCAGACGCTCGATCAAGGCCTGGGGGGACATCTGCCCGAGATCCTGATTGCCGCGGGCACGTAAAGCAACCAACCCTGCAGCCTTTTCCTTGTCACCGACGACAACGATATAAGGCCGCTTCAACAAGCTATGTTCGCGGATTTTATAGTTTATTTTCTCTCCGCGCAAATCGCTGTCGACACGCAGGCCGGCGTCGCGCAGCATTTTTGCCACATTTTCCGCGTAATCCGTCTGCGCTTCGGAGATATTCGTGACCACCACCTGCACCGGTGCCAGCCAGAGTGGAAGGGCACCGGCGTGGTTTTCGATCAGGATGCCGATGAAACGCTCCAGCGAACCGAGGATCGCGCGATGCAACATGACCGGGGTATGGCGGCTGTTGTCCTCGCCGACATATTCGGCACCCAGACGCCCGGGCATCGAGAAATCAACCTGCACGGTGCCGCATTGCCAGGACCGGCCAATGGCATCCTTGATATGGAATTCGATCTTGGGACCGTAAAAAGCCCCTTCGCCGGGAAGTTCGTCCCATGCCAGGTTGCTGGCGGTGAGCGCTGCGCGCAAGGCGTTTTCGGCCTTGTCCCAGAGATGATCCTCGCCCACCCGGCTATCGGGGCGCAGCGCGAGCTTGACGGCCACGTCGTGAAAGCCGAAGTCGCCATAAACCTTGCGCAACAGGTCATTGAAGGCCGTGACTTCGGACTGGATCTGGTCTTCGGTGCAGAAAATATGTCCGTCGTCCTGGGTAAAGGCACGCACGCGCATCACGCCGTGCAGCGCCCCCGACGGCTCGTTGCGATGGCAGGAACCGAATTCGCCGTAGCGCAGCGGCAGTTCGCGGTAGGAGCGCACGTCGGTGTTGAAAATCTGCACATGGCCCGGGCAGTTCATCGGCTTCACCGCGTAATCGCGGTTCTCCGACTCGGTGGTGAACATGTTGTGCTTGAAATGCTCCCAGTGGCCGGAGCGCTCCCACAGGCTGCGATCGAGGATCTGCGGGCAGCGGACTTCCTGGTAGCCGTTGTCGCGATAGACGCGGCGCATGTATTGCTCGACCTCCTGCCACACGGCCCAGCCGTGCGGATGCCAGAACACCATGCCGGGCGCTTCCTCCTGCAGGTGAAACAGGTCGAGCTGGCGGCCGAGCTTGCGATGGTCGCGTTTCTCGGCTTCCTCCAGCATGTGCAGGTAGGCGTCGAGTTCGTCCTTCTTGGCCCAGGCGGTGCCATAAATGCGCTGCAGCTGCTCGTTGTTCTGGTCGCCACGCCAATACGCGCCGGCCACCTTCATCAGCTTGAACACCTTGAGCCTGCCGGTGGAGGGCACATGCGGACCGCGGCAAAGATCGATGAAGTCGCCCTCGCGATAAAGCGACACGTCCTCGCCCTGCGGAATTGCCGCGATCAGTTCGGCCTTGTAGTGCTCGCCGATGGACTTGAAGAATTCCACCGCCTTGTCGCGCGACCAGACTTCGCGGGTGACCGGAAAATCCTTCTTCGCTAGTTCCGCCATGCGCTTTTCGATGGCTTCCAGGTCTTCCGGTGTGAACGGCCGCTTGTAGGCGAAGTCGTAGTAAAAGCCGTTCTCGATGACCGGACCGATGGTTACCTGCGCCTCGGGAAACAGTTCCTTGACCGCATAGGCCAGCAGATGCGAGGTCGAATGGCGAATGATGTCTACGCCGTCGGCATCCTTGTCGGTGACGATCGCCAGTTGGGCATCGCGCTCGATCAGGAAGGAGGTATCGACCAGCACGCCGTCGACGCGCCCGGCCAGAGCCGCCTTGGCCAGGCCGGCGCCGATCGAGGCGGCAACGGCGGCCACCGTCAGCGCTTGCGGGTATTCGCGTTTCGATCCATCAGGCAGGGTGATCACCGGCATAGTCGCAGCTCCAGAAATGCAACAGGGCGCACGGTTCACGCGGAAATCACGCGGTGCGCCCCACTTTCGATTTTGCGAAATTTTATCACAGCGCCTGCCAGCCTTACGGCATCATTCCGCTCTCGCCACGGGCCCAGGGAGGCAAGCTATGGATATCGATGGATTCATGCAGAATTACCAGCGCGCCTGGGAAACCAGCGACGAAAACCTGCTGGCATCGCTGTTCGCAGCCGACGGCCGCTACCGCAACACGCCTTTCGCCGTCCAGGAAGGGCATGAGGCGATCAAGCAGTACTGGCAGCGCACCAAGCTGCAGACCGACATCCGGCTTAGCTATGAGGTGCTGCAGCGCCACGCCACGGGCGGCATCGCCCACTGGCACACCACCTACCAGGTGACCTCGGAAGACATGTTCAAGATGTGGGCCGCCTCGACCGGCACCAACATGCTGGCGCGCCAGCCCGGCGACCCGCTGCCGCGCCTGGCGCTCGATGGCATCGCCAGCGTCGAATTCGACCAGGACGGACTGTGCCGCGAATTGCGCCTCTGGTGGCATAGCCGGATCGACGACTGAAGAGCTTGCGGTCCGGGCGCGGTGCCCGGGCCGGGAGATGCGCTCAGCTTCCCGCCGCGGCGGCAGTTTCCGATCCCTGACGGCCCCGCATCGCTTCCGCCATCGAAATGTTCGGCCGATGGATGTAGAAGCCCTGCGCCAGGTCGATGCCTTGCGCGACGACTTGGTCGAGCACGGCCTGGTCCTCGACATACTCGGCCACGGTGCGGATACCCAAGTCCTTGCTCAGGGTGACAATGCTGCGTACCAGCGCCCTGTCCTTCTCGCTGCTCTTCATGCCGAGGATGAAGTCGCCTTCGATCTTGAGGAAATCGATCGGGAAGCGCTTGACGTAATGAAACGACGAAAAACCGGAACCGAAATCGTCGATCGCCAGTTTGAAACCTTCACTGCGCAGGGTACCGATGAAACGCTCGAGCAATGCCATGTTCTTGATCGTCTCGCGTTCCGTGATCTCGAACACCAGGCGCGTCGGATCGATCCTGAACTGGCTCGCAATGCGCCGGGTTTCCTGCACGAAATCATTCAGCACCAGAGCCCGCGGTGACATGTTGATGAACAGGTAGCCCTTGTAGCCGGTGGTTTCCACCGCCTCCAGGGCTTTCTCCAGTTGTATGAAATCCAGCTTGTGCATCACGCCCATCTTTTCCGCGATGGCGACATATTCGTCGGCGATGATGTAGCGCCCGTCCTCCATGCGTATCCGCGACAGTACCTCGATCGCCTCGACCTCGCCGCTCTGGACATTGATGATCGGCTGGAAGAAGGGCACCACGCTGCGCTTCTCGACCGCGTTCAGGATCAGCATGCTCTTCTCGCCGAGGGTGCGGAACACGTCGATCACGTCCTGGGCATCGGGTACCACGACACGATTCTTGCCCTCGGCCTTGGCGCGATACATCATGTTGTCGGCAAACAGGAAGAGATCCTTCATCGCCACTGCATGGTCGGGATAGGTGGCCATGCCGATCGACACCGAACCGGTGACGACAGCGCCGTCCGGCACGCTCATGGTCACGCCGCCCACCGCTTCGATGATCCGTCGCGCCACCACGGTGGCGGCCTCCAGGTCGGTTTCCGGCAGGATCGCGACGAATTCGTCGCCGCCATAGCGCGACAGGAGGTCGTCATCGCGAATCGCCGACTTGATGCCGCCGACCAGCAACTGCAGCAGCTTGTCGCCGACGCTGTGGCCGTAGGAATCGTTGATCGACTTGAAGTTGTCGGCATCGATCACCAGCAACGTGAACTTCTTGCCGTGCCGCGAGGAGCGGATCACCTCGTTCTCGATCAGCTCCCAGAACACGCGCTGGTTGAAGAGATTGGTCAGCGGATCGCGCGTGGCGTAGTACTCGAGATCCTTGGTGTATTTGTCGATGGCCTTGACCGAGCCGACGACGTTGAGCAGGGTGGCGAGGATGCTCTGCACCACCAGCAGGCGCATCGGGTCGGTTTCGTCCTGCGGCTGCATGCCGATGCCGACGATGCCGCCGATCTTCGGCGCATCGACCAGCAGCGACTTGATCTGCACATCGATATCCGCCGCCTTGAGTTCCGGCGTCATGGTGCCGACGTCGGCAATATTGTGTTTGACGCGGATCGAATAGCCGGTCTCGAAATACTCGGTACGCTGCAGGACCTGGTACAGGCAGTTCTCGAACACGCGCTTGGTCGCATCGGACGGACGCCGGCGCCAGAAGATCTCCAGGTCGTAGGCCTCGTCGCCGATCTTGAACACCGAAAACATCAGGTAGGCCGGCATCACGGCATCGATATCGATGATCAGGTGGCTGACATACTCGCGCCAGTCCTTGATGACTTCCGTGGTGAGCACGAATTTTTCGAGCAGGCGAATCTCGAATTCGAGCATGTCCTTGTCCACTGCTATCGCCCGGATGCGCTCGGTCAATTGCCTGACTTCGCTGGCCACCGCATTGAATTCGGAAAAGCCCAGATCGATCTGCCTGGCCTCCAGCGCGCGCAGGTCGGAGATCCGGTTGACCGCCCTGATGTCGCCGGCCAGGGTATCGATCGATTTTTCCAGGCGGCGCCGTATGTACAGCACCATGACCAGGGTCACGATCAGGACCACCGGGACGATGGGAGCGAAGGCATAGGTGAAGCGCGTCTGGTGCGATTCGATGGCGGGCGCAACGTTCTGTCGCACGTCGATCACGCCCAGCACATCACCGACCGCCGCATTGACATGGCACTTGAGGCAGACGTCCTGAGCCGCCAGGGGATAGACCACGCGAATGATGTCGCCCGTGTCGATGCGCTGACGATTGCCCTCCCTCAGCGCACGCTCGATTGCGGCATCGGGTGTCTTCTGCGCGATCTCGCCGAACAGCGCACTGACCTTGGGTCCGCGATATATGTCGATCTGGCGCTGGCTCCGGTCCACGGATTTATGTATCGCCCCCAGGAAGCCTTCCAGTTGGCGGCGGTTCCAGCCGGTGCTCATCAACTCGAACATGGCGTTGAAGGTCAGCTCGGCAAAGGCGGTGGCGTCCTGCACGGCATCGTCGCGCACCGAACGCTCGTAAATTCCGCGCACCACGAACAGCGTGGTGGCGAAGATCGCCACCGCGAAAACCGCGCCGGCGGCGAGCAGCAGACCCTTGATGCTGCGCACGGGATTCATGAGTGCCGGCAGCACGCGCAGAGGGCCGACCCGGTTCCGTAACGCAACTTCCTATCGGCAACAGGCTGCCGGATCCTCGGCGCCATCAGGCCCGGTCCTCGCGGACGGCCAGGCAATCGGCGGCCGTGCCGCCGGTGGCATAGATATTGAGGAATTTCAGGCTGATCACGCGCAGGCAGGACGACAGGTTCTTGTCGTTGGCGACCAGGCAGCCGTCGAGCACCCGCTCGATCAGGCGCGGCACGGTGAGGCCGCATTCCTCGGCCATGGCGTCGATGACGTTCCAGAACGCGCGCTCCAGCGCAACCGTGGTGCTGTGGCCATGAATGCGGAAACCGCGCTTTTCGGGAATGAACTCGCTGATTTGCGCCGTCGAGCAGGAGTCGAACATGTGATCGAGCAGATCCCGCGATTCACGATATATGGTCATCTTGCCTCCTCCGGACGGGCCGCAGTTCTGCGGCGAATTCTTGTTTGCAATAAATACTACCCGAGCCGCGCCCCCTTCCATAGAATTCTTTCACAGCGTCGGCCGGCCAAGCCGAAACGCAACAACAAGGAGGAGAACCGGCATGGAGTTTTTTCGCAAGACTCTCGATCCCATCATCGCGCTTGCCGCCATCGCGGTACTCGACATTTTCATGTTCCTGCTGATGGGCGCGTGGACGGTGGGTGGCGGCGAGACGATGATGACCGGCCTGATGGCCCAGGCCGTGCTCGGCGACGAACTCGACCGCATCCCCTTCTGGAGCATCGTCTTTCCGCCGCATGCGGACTACTGGAAGATCTACATCAGCCTCGGCATGCTGTTCGGCGCCTTCGTCGGCGCGGTGGCCAGCAAGGAGTTCTACCTGCGCGTGCCGCGCCATTTGTCCGAATGGGTGCTGATCACCATCGGCGGCCTGCTGATGGGCTTCGGCATCCGGCTGGCCTACATCTGCAACGTGTCGACCTTCTTCGGCCTGATGCCGGAAATGAACCTAGGCGGCTACCTGGCCATGTCCGGCATCGTCGCCGGCGCCTGGGTCGGTTCGCTGATCTACAAGAAACTTCTGGAGCGCGACACATGACACCCATCGTCGAATGTCTGGTCGCATTTCTGTTCGGCTCCGTCGCCGGCCTGTTGATGCAGCGCTCGCGCTTCTGCAACACCGCCGCGCTGCGCGACGCGATCATGTTCAAGACCTATCGCAACACCAAGGCCATGCTGGTGGCGATGATGATCCTCACCGTCGGCTTCACCGGCTTCATGAGCGTCGGCGCCGGACATCCGCTGCAGTTCGACGTCGGCCTCAACACCTTCGCCGGGCTGTTCCTGTTCGGCATCGGCATGGTGCTGGCCGGAGCCTGCACCGTCTCGACCTGGGTCAAGGCCGGTGAAGGCAACATCGGCGCGCTGTGGGCGCTGATTTTCACCTTCGTCGGCATGTTCCTGTTCTCGCTGGTGTGGTCGGCGAGCTGGTGGCCGCCCGCGCCGCAGACCATGACCGGCCAGATCAATGCCCCTGCCCTGCAGCTCGGCTTCGCCAATGCGCAGACGCTGCAGGACAAGTTCGGCATACCCGCGATCGTCTTCGGCCTGGCGCAGACGGCCTTCCTGGGCCTGCTCTATCGCGGCATCCTGCGCCGCGAGCGCGCCCAGCATGCCGAACACGAGAAGCACCAGAAGGAGCATCAAAAGAAAAAGGCGGCCGCGGCCGCCGCTGTCGAAGCCTGATCGGGAGAAAAAGAAAATGGGATTGTTCGGATCGAAAAAGAAGGTCGAGGAAAGCGTTTCCGGCGGCGTGGCGGTACTCGCCGACGGCACCAAGATCGGCATCGCGCGCCGCGTCGACTGCCTCGGCGTGTCCTGTCCGCGGCCGCAGCTGATGACCAAGAAGGCGGTGGGCGAGGTTGCCGTCGGCGACATCATCGAAGTGCTGGCCGACAACCCGTCCTCGGTCGAAGCCCTGCCGCCGCTGTGCGACGAGCTGGATGCCACGCATCTGGAGACGGTCAAGGCGTCCAATTGCTGGCACATCTACATCCGCAAGGACTGATGCCATGTGGCAAAGACTGCTCCTGCGTTTCCTCGTGGCGCTCTCGGCGCTGGCCAGCATCGGCGGCTTGCTCTGGATGACATTCGCGCCGCCGCCGGGCATGAAGGCGACCGCGGATGGCGTGCCCTATTTCACGCCGCCGGTGGTGCATCCGGTCAGCGGCGAAGGCGTGCCGATGGAAACCCTGGTGCGCCATTACAAGGGAGGCAAATGATGGGCATCGACGCGCAAACCATTGCCCACGGCCTGCTGTTCTGCCTGGCCTTCGGCATGATGTACCTGGCATTTTTCAGCGACTCGCTGTGAGCGCGACTTTTTTCGGGAGAGCTTCATGCTGAATCGCACCGGCGTAATTTTCTGTTCCGTGAGCCTGGTGCTGACCGTCGCCGTGTGCGCCGTCGGTTTCTCGCTGGCCGCCCTGCCGCGCGCAACCATCGCGGCCTCGAAGCAGCCGGCGCCGCCGGAAACCCTGCCCGAGCTCGACCTGCCCGGCTTCGGTAAGGTGACGGCGATCGACCTGATGGGCTATTACATCGACAATCCGCCGGCGCCGGTGGCCGCAGGCGCTGCGCCGGCAGCGGCGAAGCGCTTCGGCGGTTGCTGAACATGCGTGGCGCATTGTTCGCCTTGGCCTTGATTGCCGCGCCCGCGGGGGCGGCGGGCGACTTTGCGTACACGCAAAGAGTTGGCGCTGGCGAGACGGTGATCGACAGTCGGCCGCTGGTCGATTGCAAGCGCGCCAGCCTTCCCGGCGCGCGTTGTCTGCCGGCGGAGGAATTTCTCGGTCCGCAGCGGCGCCTGCCCAGCGAGCGCGACATACTCTGGCTGCTTGGCACCGCAGGATTGGCCGGCAGCGAAACCGCGCTGGTCGTCGGCCAGGATGCGACCGCGCGCGATTTCGTCGCCGGCCTGCTGTATCTCGCCGGACAGAAATCGGTGCACATTCTGAACGGGCCTATGCCCCGCCTGGATGGCCGTGCCGAAGGCGGCCAGGAACGCGGCATGGTGCGCAGCGCGGTGTGGACGGCGCCGATGCGCGATAGCTTGTGGGTGCTGGGTGTCGACATCGTGCGCGACAAGCCGACACTCGTCGATGCCAGCGGCCTCAAGCCGACGACGGCCGATGGGGTGGTGATCGCGGACGATGCCTATCAAGCGATCGCTCGCTTCACACAGTTGCGCGCGGGCCAGGGCATTGCCGTCCGCGTTCATCCCGGAAGTTTGGCCCTGGCGACAGGGAGAGCGCGGTAATGGACATCCTGTTCCATGTCAGCACGGCGGCCGGCGGGCGACTGCTGTATCCGCTGCTGCTCGCCGCACGCCGCGCGGATTGCCGCGTCGGCGCCTTCTTCACGCACGAAGGCGTGCTCGGGCTGCGCGACACCGACCTCGCGGCGGCCTTGATCCAGGCCGACCGCGCCGTGGTCTGCGAGGAATCCTGGCATCGCTTCTGCCCGGGACTGCCCTGCCCCGTCGAGGCCGGCAGCCAGACCAGCAACAGCGCCCTGATGGGCGAGGCGCGCAAGGTGGTGAGCCTGTGAGCGCCCCACACGGCCGCCCGAAGGGGCGCCAGTCATCACACGGAGCCGCACCGCGGCGAACCATTGTCACCCCCTCGCTTGGCGAGGGGGCCGGGGGGAGGGTAGTCCAATGAGCGAGAAAAAACTCCTGGTGCTGGCGCGACATGACCACGCCGAGGCGATGCGCGTGGCAGCCGGCCTGACCATTTTCGGCCACCAGGTCGGCCTGGTGTTCATGACCGGGCCGGTGGCGGACACGCCGGAGAACGCCGCCAATGTCGAATTGCTGGAACTCACCGGCATCGCGCCGCAAACCACCGTCGCCGCAATGGCCGCCGACCTGCCCCTGCTCGATGCCGCGGCGCTGGCGCTGGCGATGACCAGCGCCGACATCGTGCTTTCCATTTGAGTCGAACCTGAGTCGAACATGAACATCGTGCAACTGAATACCGGTCTGTTTCCCGACGCCCAGACCGTGATCGCCGCGCTGCGGCAGGCGACAGCGACGCATCGCGTCGATGTCGTCGATATCCGGCGTCTGGACCTGCAGGAACGCGACTGGGACGGCGTCATTGCCGCCATCCTGGCTGCGGATTTGGTAGTCAGCACCTGAAGCAAGCAACACCCCGCAGCACCCACAAAACCTGATGGAGGAGAGACTCATGAACAATATATTGATGAATAGCGGCCGGTCGTTCTGGCTGGCCTTGAGCTTGTTGTTCGGTTTCATCGGCGCAGCCTGCGCCGCCGATCCGCTGGTCGATGCGGCCTGGGTCAAGGCCAATCTCGGCAAGCCCGGCATAGTCGTCGTGGATATCCAGGGAACGTCGGACTTCCTGCGCGGCCACATTCCCGGCGCGGCGAGCACCGACTTCGGCAAGTCCGGCTGGCGCGAAGAGAATGCCGACAAGGTACCGGGCATGCTGCCGGCCAAACTCGACAAGCTGGTCGCCCACATCGGCAGCCTGGGCATCGACAACAACAGCCACGTCGTCCTGGTGGCGCCCGGCGGCGGCTATAGCGACATGGGCTTTGCGACGCGCATCTACTGGACCTTCAAGGTGCTCGGTCACGACAATCTGTCGATCCTCAACGGCGGCATGGTGGCCTGGACCAAGGACAAGGCCAATCCGCTGGAGACCGGCGCTGCCAAGGTGACGGCCAAGACCTTCACGCCGCATCCGCGTCTCGACATGATCGCCACCGTCGCCGACGTCAAGGCGGCGAAGGCCAAGGGCGTGCTGCTGGTGGATAACCGTCCCGAGGATCAGTTCGTCGGCATCAACGGCAGCCCGGCGGCCAAGGAAAACGGTACCCTGCCCGGCGCTCACAACCTGCCTTCAGGCTGGACCACCGAGAATGGCGGCGGCATGTTCCGGCCCAAGACCGAACTGGAAAAGCTGTTCAAGGTGGCCAACGTGCCGACCAGCGGCGAACAGATCAACTTCTGCAACACCGGCCATTGGGCGTCCGTCGGCTGGTTCGTTTCCAGCGAGCTGATGGGCAACAAGAAAGCCAGGATTTACGACGGCTCCATGACCGAATGGACCATCACCAAGGCCGGCCCGGTCGAACACAAGATCAGCCTGAAATAAGCCTGGATGCGCGTCCGCGTCCTCCTCGCGGGCCTGGCGGCGGCGTGCTGTTGTGCCGCCGTCCAGGCCGCGGGAGAGCATCAGCGGCGGCTGGCGGCGGAACTCGTCGTCATGGCCGGGGATGCGCGCCGGCTGGCAGCCGGCGCAGGCGGACCGCTGGAACGCGAGGGACTGGTCCAGCGCGTGAACGGGGCGCTTTCATCGCTGCCGCTGCTGCTGCGCCGGGCCGACGGCGATGCCAGGCCGGTGGCCGCCTTGCGCGCGTCGCTCGCCCGCGGCGACTGGCGCGCCTTCGCTGCCACGCTCGCGCCGCTCAAGCAGCGCCATACCTTCGATGCGCATTCGCTGCTGGACACCGCGCCGACGCCGGCAATGCTGGCCCTCGGCGCATCGATCCATCGCACGACCTGCGCCGGCTGCCATGATGCGGCGGGCGGGGATACGCTGTTGCCGGCCTTCGACCTTTCACGACAGCTCAAATCCATGCCGCGCGAAGAATTCGCCGCGCGCCTGCTGCTCGGCGTGCGCGGCGATCGCACCACCGCTTGGCGCAACCCCTTCAGCGATGCGGAACTCGCGGCCCTGATCGCCTGGTACGCCAGCGCCCGCTGAATCACCGGCCGCCAATCGTGCGGTGCGGCGGCCCCGCTCAACCCGCGATCAGTTCCTGCGGCGCCATCCAGCGCTTGCCCAGCGCCTGCGCCACCGCCGCATGGGCGATCTGCCCGGCGCAGACATTGAGGCCCGCGGCGAAGCCGGGGTCATCGCGCAGCGCCTGGCGCCAGCCCTTGTCGGCCAGCGCGCGCAGATAAGGCAGGGTGGCATTGTTCAGCGCCAGCGCGGAGGTGAGCGGCACGGCGCCGGGCATGTTGGCGACGCAATAGTGCAGCACGCCTTCCTCGACGAAGACCGGATCGGCATGGGTGGTCGGGCGCGAAGTTTCGCAGCAGCCGCCCTGGTCGATGGCGACGTCGACGATCACCGCCCCGCGCTGCATTTTCTTCAACAGCGCGCGGTCGATCAGCTTCGGCGCGACGCCGCCCGGCTGCAGCACGGCGCCGACCACCAGATCGGCGCCGCACACGGCTTCCTCGATCACCGCGCCGCTGGCCAGCAGCGTGCGGATGCGCCCGGGATATTCGCGGTCGAGCGCATCGAGCCGCGGCAGCGTGCGATTGACCACGGTCACCGCAGCGCCGAGCCCCAGCGCCATGCGTAGCGCATGGCTGCCGACACTGCCGGCGCCGAGCACCGTGACGCGCCCCGGCGCCACGCCGGGAACCCCGCCGAGCAGCACGCCGCGGCCGCCCTGGGTCTTTTCCAGAAAATGCGCGCCGGCCTGCACCGAGAGGCGTCCGGCCACCGCCGACATGGGTGCCAGCAAGGGCAGCCCGCCGTGCCGATCGGTCACCGTTTCATAGGCGATGGCGACGCCGCCGGCGCGCTGCAAGGCCTCGGCCTGGCGCGGGTCCGGCGCCAGGTGCAGGTAGGTGAACAGCACCTGGTCCGGCCGCAGCAAGGCGTACTCGGCCGCTTGCGGCTCCTTCACCTTGACCACCAGTTCGGCCGCCCAAGCGTCGGCCGCGGCCGGCACGATGCGGGCGCCGGCCGCCGCATACTGCGCATCGCCGAAGCCGATCGGCGCGCCGGCACCCGACTGGACATGGACCTCGTGCCCGGCAGCGCACAGCTCCCGCACCGAGGCGGGGACCAGGCCGACACGAAACTCGCCGGACTTGATTTCGGCAGGGACACCAATACGCATTTTTCATCTCCTCGCGGGTCTGCAACACGGCCAAGTATGCACTTCCGGCGCCGAGCCAAGCCAGGGTCGCCGGGTTTGAGCATTCTGAAATGCTTCATGACATGTTCACGGCCATGCTGCCAACTGCTACCATGCATTCATGACGAACTGGACTCCAGCCCTCAGCACAGGTGTACCGCTGATCGACGAGCACCACAGGATAATTTTCCAGTGGCTCACCGAACTGGAACGCGCCAGCGCCGATCAGCGCACGCTGTTCGGCGTTTACGCGATTACCCGGCTGAAACACTATATCCGGGACCACTTCACGGCCGAGGAAGCCCTGATGGAGTCGGTTGCGTATCCGAAGCTGGCCGAGCACATGGCCGCCCACGCGGAGTTCCGCCGCAGGCTCGGAGAACTCCAGATCCGCTCCATCGACCAGGACATCTCGGCGGACACGGTGCAATTCCTCCGCGATTGGCTGGTCCAGCACATCACCACGACCGACATGGCCTACGTGCCCTACCTCAAACACTGAATTCCGCGCCCGCGCGCCGATCGCCCGGCGAGCTGTCGAATTCACCGGCGTTAACCGACAAAGCCACCTCGCGGTGGCTTTGTCGTGACATGAACTACCTGATTTCCTGCGGAATCCTGGTAGGCGCGATTGGACTCGAACCAACGACCCCCACCATGTCAAGGTGGTGCTCTAACCAGCTGAGCTACGCGCCTACTGAAGAGCGCGCAGTATAAGCACGGCGGGAGCAAAGTCAAGACACCCCCTGCAAGCCCTTGGCAGGACTGGAGTTTCAGGCTATGGGTGTTTCGGCTAGTTGGCCTGAAGCCTGACCGCCACCTCATGATCGCGCCGGTCGTCGACCAGGAGAATCCTCTTGTCGGCCTGCTCGACACCATCGACCAGCACGCTTGCCACGCGACTGCGGCCGCCATCGCTGCCATCGTCGCCAGCCTGCGCAACGTCGATGTGGTACACCGTCTCCCGATAGCGGTAGTGAATCTTGAACGCCTGCCAGTCCGCCGGCAGACAGGGCGCAAGATGCAGCCTGTCGCCCACCAGAGTCAGGCCCAGCAGCGATTCCAGCATCAGGCGGTACATCCAGCCGGCCGATCCCGTGTACCAGCTCCAGCCGCCGCGGCCGACGTGCGGCGCGGCCGCATAGACGTCGGCGGCGACGACGTAGGGCTCCACCTTGTAGACGACAGCGGCCTCGGCCGACAACGCGTGGTTCACCGGATTGATCATGCGCATCAGATCCCAGGCGCGCTCGCGCTCGCCCAGGGCGGCGAAGGCCATCGAGGCCCAGATCGCGGCATGGGTGTATTGCCCGCCGTTCTCCCTGACGCCCGGCACGTAGCCGCGGATATAGCCGGGATCCATGGCGGAATGGTTGTCGAAGGGCGGATCGAGCAGTTGCACCAGGCCGGCGTCGCGGCGCACCAGATGGTCATCGAGCGCCTGCATGGCCAGGCGCGAACGGGCGTTGCCGACGCCTTCCCTGCCGCTGGCCTCGCCCGCGGCGGACAACACCGACCAGCTCTGCGAGATCGAATCGATCCGGCATTCCGTGTTGCCGGCCGATCCCAGCGGCGTGCCGTCGTCGAAATAGGCGCGGCGGTACCAGTCGCCGTCCCAGGCATGTTGCTCGATGTCCTGGCGCAAACGTCCGCCCTCCTCCCGGCATAACTCGGCGAAAGCCGCATCGCCGTGCACCAGCGCCACCGGCGCAAACTGCCGCAGCACCTCGCAGAGAAAGAAGCCGAGCCAGACGCTTTCGCCCTTGCCTTGGATGCCGACCAGGTTCATGCCGTCGTTCCAGTCGCCGGAGCCGATCAGCGGCAGGCCGTGGCTGCCGAAGCGCAGTCCGTGGCGGATGGCCCGCACGCAGTGCTGGTAGAGACTGGCGGTCTCGCCCGAGCGGCCCGGCAGGTCGTAGTAGGAATCGTCCTCCGCGTTCACCAGGCGGCCTTCGAGGAAACCCACGTCGACATCCAGTACGCCGGTATCGCCGATAGCCGTCACATAGCGGCACACCGCCAGCGGCAGCCACAGGTAGTCGTCCGAGCAATGGGTGCGCACGCCGCGGCCCGCCGGCGGGTGCCACCAGTGTTGCACGTCGCCTTCCGCGAACTGCCGGCTGGCGCACAACAGCAGGTGTTCGCGCACCAGTGCGGGCTCGGCATGGATCAGCGCCATCATGTCCTGCAACTGGTCGCGGAAGCCGTAAGCGCCGCCCGACTGGTAATAGCCGCTGCGGGCCCAGACGCGGCAGGCCAGGGTTTGATACAGCAGCCAGCCGTTGGCCAGCACGTTGAGCGAAGGGTCGGGCGTTTCCACCTGCACGGCGCCCAGCGTGCGATTCCAGTAGCGCCACACCGCCTCCAGCGCAGAGCGCGCGGCGGTGCTGCCGCGGCAGTGCTGCACCAGTTGCGCGGCCTCATCGGCATTGCGGCCGACGCCGAGGCGGAACACGATCTCGCGCTCCTGCCCGTCGGCCAGATCGAAGGCCACCTGCAGCGCGCCGCAGGGATCGAGCCCGGCACCGACCTTACCGGACAGGCGCGAGCGTTTCATCGCGGCGGGATCGCCCAACGTGCCGTTGCGGCCGAGGAATTCCACGCGATCGCCGCTGACGCCGCGTTTGCGCTCATCGACATCGAAGAACGCCACGCGTTCGGCGAACTCGGTATGGTAAGGGTTGCGCGCAAACAGCGCACCGCTCTGGGCAGCGACTTCGGTACTCACATGCATGGCCGATTTGGCGCGCAGATCGCCCAGCACCCACTCGACATAGCCGGTGGCCGAGAGTTTCCGCGCGCGCCCGGACTCGTTGCGTACTTTCAGGACCGAAAACTTGACGGCCGCATCCATGGCCACGTAAACCCACAGCTCGGAGCGGATGCCCGCCGACTGAGTCTCGAATACGCTGTAGCCGAAGCCGTGGCGGATCACGTGCGCGAGGCCGGCGCCGGCCGGCAGCGGTGTCGGCGACCAGACCTCGCCGCTGTCTTCGTCGCGCAGGTAGATGGCCTCGCCGCCGGCGTCGCTGACCGGATCGTTGTGCCAGGGCGTGAGGCGGAATTCGTGGGCGTTCTCGCTCCAGGTGTAGGCAACGCCGCTTTCCGAAACGACGCTGCCGAACTGCGGATTGGCCAACACGTTCGCCCACGGCGCCGGCGTGGTTTGCCCCGGCGCCAGCGTAATCACGTACTCGCGCCCGTCGGCCGTGAATCCCCCGAGGCCGTTGCACAGGATCAGATCCTGGCGCGGCGGCGCGGCGGCGGACGGAACCTCGGCACGCGGCGCACGGCTGCGCTTGAGCAGCGGCGGCCGCGCTTCCGTCGGGCGGCGCTGGTCGAGCTGTTCCGCCAGGGTGCCGCGAATGTCGCTGAGGATGACGCGGGCAACCGAGTGGAACAGTAGCCTGTCCTCGCTGGAGATCTGCTCCACCGGCCGCACGAAGATGCCGCCGGGCCGGTCGATCACGCTGGCCTCGATGCCCGAGGCGATCAGTCCGATGATCTGTTCCTGCAGGCGTTGCCGGTAACCGGCGTGTTCCTCGTTCCAGATCACCAGGTCCACCGTCAGGCCCTTCAGGCGCCAGTAGGCATGGGCCTGCACCAGTTGGCGCACCAGATCGAGATTGGCGAAGTCACCGATTTGCAGCAGCACAATCGGCAGATCGCCGGAAATTGCATAGCCCCAAAGCCCGGACTGGCCGCGACGATTACGGATCAGCAGCGCGGCCTCGGCGCGCAGACCGGCATTGGCGTGGATCACCGAGCTGGCCAGACGCGCATACAGTTGCGCATCGGCCTCGGTGGCATTGAGTTGGCGCAGCACCACCTGGCTGTGCGTCCAGGTCAGATCGAAGACGCGGTCGGCGAGATGCCGGTCCTGGTATTTGTCGACCAGTGCCAGCGCCTTGGCGCGCGTTTCGCCGATGCCCGAAACCCGGTTGATGGTCACCACCTGGTCGGGATCGAGCGTCACGCTATGACGGATGGCGACGATCGGGTCGAGCACCGAACCGGCGCTGCCCGACAGCGGCGCCAGGCCCTCGCTCATGGCCAGGGGCGCGACGGTGCTGCGGCCACGGCCGATGAAGCGCAGGCGATCGGTCTCGTAGGACACCTCGCCCGGCTCCGCCCCATGCACCGTCATCAGGTGGAACATCCAGGGCGCCTTTTCGCCGACGGAGCGCGGCCGACGGGTGCACAGGATGGCCTGCCGCTCGGGGATGATCTCGGTCTGCACGAAAAGATTGCTGAAGGCCGGATGCATGGCGTCGGCCGCCGCCGGCGCGATCACCACCTCGGCGTAAGTCGTGACGTCGATCACCCGGCGCTGGCGCGAACGATTGGTGATGCGCACCCGGCGCAGCTCGATGTCGTCCTCCGGCGAGACGACGATCTCGGTATAGGTCTCGAACTGGCCATCGCCGTCGGCCACGGCATCGCGGCGGCGAAACTCGGCGCGCCCCTCGGAGAAGATCGCCTCGAAGCTGTCCGCCCGCTTCAGCGTCGGCTGATGGGCGGTCGACCAGAACTCGCCGCTGGCGCGGTCGCGGATGTAGCAGAAGCTGCCGCGGTTGTCGCAGGTACCGTCCTCGCGCCAGCGCGTCACGGCGAGATCGTTCCAACGGCTGTAGCCGCCGCCGGCATTGGTCACCATGACGTGGTAGCGGCCGTTGGAGAGCAGTTGCACTTCCGGTATCGGCGTGTCGGCGCTTTCGAAGACCCGGATCGGCATCTCCGCGGGGACCTGCGATGCGCTGGCATCGGCCAGTTGCGCGATGTGCGAGAACAGCGCCGTGGCCTTCGGAACCCGCTCCTGGAGCAGCAGCATCACGGCCTGGAACAGCCGGTCCGATTCGAAGCGCCGCTGCATCGGCCGGTCCAGCAGCAGGTAGGCCAGCGCCAGCAGGCTCATGCCCTGGTGGTGCGCCATGAAGGAGCGCACCACCGCACTCGATTGCCGGCGCCGCTGCCGTGCCGGGGTGTAGTCGATGGCTTCGAGCAAGCCGAACTTGCCCATGAACCCTTCGGCCGCGAGCCGCTGCAGGTTCCGGCAGGCCTCCTCGGGGGCCACCATCAGGGCCAGCACCGAGGCATAGGGCGCGATCACCAGGTCGTCGGCCAGGCCGCGCTTGAGTCCCAGGCCCGGCACGCCGAAGGCGCGGTACTGATAGTTGAGCTGCACATCGACGGTGTTGTAGCCCGATTCCGAAATGCCCCAGGGCACGCCGCGCTGGCGTCCGTACTCGATCTGGCGGGCCACGGCCGCCTTGCAGGTCTGGTCGAGCAGGGTGTTGTCGTAGGTCGGCATCACCAGCAGGGGCATCAGGTACTCGAACATCGAGCCGCTCCACGACAGCAGCACCGGCTCGCCGCCGGCGCGGGTCAGCAGGCGCCCCAATGCGAACCAGCTATCCACCGGCAGTTGCCCCTGGGCAATGCCGACGAAGCAGCACAGTCGCGCCTCCGAGGCCAGCAGGTCGTAGTAGCTGGCATCCACCCGCCGCTCATCGAGGTTGTAGCCGATGGCCAGCAACTGCCGCGTCCTGTCGAACAGGAAGTCATATTCCATCTGGGCGAACTCGAAGGCCCGCGCCGCCAGCGCGTCGAGCGCCGCCATGCGCTCGCGCGCCGGGACGCTGCCCGCCGCAGCCAGCTCGCGCAGGGTCGGAATGCCGACCTGGTCGGCCACTGCCGGCAACTCGCTCGATGCGAGCCAGGGAGCAAGCACGCTCAACTCGTCCAGCGCCTGCCGACATTGCCGCGCCAGCGCCGTCGCCCACTCGTCGGCCTCGCCCTTGAGCAAGGGATCGTCGCTGCCATTGAAGGCCTTGGCGATCTGCAGCTGCAGTTCAGCGGCGGAGTTCGTCAAGGCCACCAGCAGCCCGTGCCCCGCTTCGAGCGTGAGTGGCGGCGCCAGCGACGCCGCCTCCAGCTTTTTCTGAAATGCCGCCACCGGGTCGGCCCCCGGACCGTCCGCCGCATCCGCGAGGATGCCCAGCGTGTCGCGCAGGCCGGCGAACAGCCGCGCCGGCAGTATCCGTTCATCGGCCTGCGCCAGCAGGCCGGCGCGCAAGGTCAGCAGATGGCCGGCGAGATTGCCGCTGTCCACCGTCGAGATGTAGCGCGGCGCCAAGGGCTGCAGCGTCAGCGTGTCGTACCAGTTGAAGAAGTGACCGCGGTGGCGCTCCAGCAGATCCAGGGTGGCGAAGGTGTTGCTCGTGCGCAGCAGGAGTTGTCCGGGCGCCAGGTAGCCGAAGTCACAGGCCGAAAGATTGGCCAGCAGCGCCAGCCCGATGTTGGTCGGCGAGGTGCGGTGCGCAATCGCGGCAATCCGATACTCCTGGAAATTGTCGGGCGGCAGCCAGTGATCCTCGGCGCCGACGAAGTTGTCGAAGAAGGCCCAGGTGCGGCGCGACAGCGCGCGCAGGAAGCGGGTTTGCTCGACGCTCAGGCTGGCCTTGCGGTGCGCCAGCGGCAGGCTGAGCCACCAGGCGATGGCGGGGGAAGCAAACCAGAGCAGCAGAATCGGCGCGGCCACCGGCAAGGCCGCCGGCGCCCATGCCGCCAGCCCGATTGCAGTGGCCAGAGCAAGCGCCGGCGCCGCCCACATCGTCCGGACCACGCCGGCCAGGCTGTGGCCATCGCCCCTGGCCGACTCGCGATCCGCCTCGCTCGACGGATTCCATTCCAGCAGTCGCCGCTGCGTGACGAGCATGCGCCAGATGGTGCGCGCGATGGCATCCAGGCTGTAGTACGCCTCGTAGGGCAGGCAGGCGAACTCGAATGCGAACTGCATCATGCGCCGCGCCGCCGACCGGCCGACAGCCGCGAGATGCTGCCGCAGCAGCACCTCGCCCGGCTTGCGCAACAGTTCCACGATCGAGGCGCAGACGGAGGGAATCAACAGGATGCCGATCACCGACAAGGTCCACAGTCCGACCGCCGGCAGCAACGTCCATCCCAGCAGCAGCAGCAGGGTCAGCGCGGCCGGAATCAGACTGCGACGCAGGTTGTCGAACAGCTTCCACTGCGACAAGAGCGTGAGCTGGTTTTTCTTCGCCGTGTCGCCAGCGCCAACTTTCAAATCCGGCCGATGGTCGGGAACATGCCGCCGCAGCCAGCCCGCGAGTTGCCAATCGCCGCGTATCCAGCGGTGGCGGCGGCTCACCTCCGCGCTGTAGCGCAAGGGAGTGTCCTCGTAGAGCTGCACGTCGCTGAGCAGGCCGGCGCGCGCGTAGCAGCCCTCGATCAGATCGTGGCTGAGCACGCGGTTCTCGGGAAAACGCCCGCCCAGAGCCTGCTCGAAGGCGTCGACGTCGTAGATCCCCTTGCCGATGAAGGAGCCTTCGCCGAACACGTCCTGGTAAACATTCGAAACGGTGCGCGTGTAGGGATCGATGCCGGGCTCGCCGCCGTTCAGGCGCGCATAGCGCGAGCGGTTGGTGCCCGGCAGGCTGACCGCGACGCTGGGTTGCAGGATGCCGTAGCCGGTACAGATCCTTCCCTGTTCCTCGTCATAAGCGGGGCGATTCAGCGGGTGCGCCATGGCGCCGACAAATTGCCGCGCCGCATCGCGCGGCAGGGTCGTATCCGTGTCCAGGGTGATCACATATTTCACCCCGGCCAGAATCGCCGTGTCGCCGACGACCAGCGAAAAGGCGTCCATGGCGCCCTCGCACTGGCCGCCCGCGCCGCCGCGCAGCAGCGCATTGAGGGCCGCCAGCTTGCCGCGCTTGCGCTCATAGCCCATCCAGAGCCCCGCCACGGGGTTCCAGCAGCGCGGGCGATGGAAGAGAAAGAAAATGTCGTCCCGAGTCCGCGGGCCGGCGCCGACATATTTTTCGTTGAGTTCGAGGATGCCGGTTTGCGCCTGTTGCAGCAGCAGCTCATCCTCGGGCAGGGTTTCCTGGCGGGCGTCGCCATAATCCGTCAATAGGCCGAAATGCAGGCGCTCGTCGCGATTCGCGAGGAACCTGACCTCCAGCGCCTCGATCAGATTTTCGATGTTGGACTTGCTGGTGAGCATGGTCGGCACCACCACCAGGGTGCGCGATGCTGCCGGAATACCCTTGGAAAAATCCATGCGCGGCAGCGGCTTCGGCTGCACCACCAGGGTGGCGAGCCAGTTCGCCAGCGCCAGGGCCAACTGGCTCGCGGCCAGCAGGGCGAGGATGAGCAGCGGCAGCAGCACCCAGACCGATAGCGTGGCGAACTCCGTAGAGAACTGAGCGGCGAACTGCGCGATGCGCTGCACGGCAGGCAGCATCTGCGCCACGAGCGCCCAGGCGATGGGCAGGGCGATCAGGGTGATGCTGCCCAGGTAAAGCAGCAGCGGAAACCGGCTTGCCGTCCGCCGCAAGGCGCCCACGCGCGAGGGGATCGCGCCGATGGCGCGTTCGAGTTGCGGCAAGCCCCGGTCGGTCAGATAGAAGCCGACGTGCGCCGCGCGCGCGTCGCTTCCGCTGGCGGGATCGGCGGCGGCCCCGGCGCTGGCCAGGGCAAGCGCGCTACGGGCCACCAGCTCCTCCGCCAGCCCGCTCTTCCTCGCGATCCGTTCGGTGGCGTGACGGTAGAGGTCGCGGGTGGCGAAATCCATGCTGCCGTAAACGCCCGGCGGATCCTCGCGCAGCGTCTGCTCGACCAAGCTCATGCTCTCGACGAAGTCGCGCCAGTCGATCGCGCCCAGCACCCGCAGGCTGCCGATGCTATTGCTGATCGAGACCTGGCCCGATGCCTGCAGCTGGTTCTCGGTCTGCACCAGTTGTTCGATGCTCAGGCCGGATTCCGCAAGGTGCTGTTCGATCCAGGTCAGGGGCAAGGCCAGCGCCGGCCCCTTCCCCTGCAGCAGGCGGGCCAGTTCGGCGACGAACGAGCAGTTCATCGGCGGCTCCGATCGGGCCATGTCGCCGATCACCAGAATCAGGTTCTTGGCATCGTTTGCGGCGGTATCCGTCATCTCGTCGGCCCAGCGGACGGCCAGATTGCGCTCCTTCAAGCTCGCGGCGATACGCACGCCGACGCGCCGCAGGTTTTCGATCACGGCCAGGCGCAGCATGATCGGAATCGCCCACAACTCGCCCAGATCGAGGGCGGTCACGGTCTGGTAGGCCGTGACGAAGCGGCCGAGGCATTCCGCGTCGACGTGGCCGTCGCCATGCGCGACGATTTCCAGCGCGATGTCGTAGACCCGCGGCCGGCCGGCCGATGGGCCCTGCGCCAGACGCGGCAGTTCCAGGCTGTAACCCTTGGGCAGATGCTTCCTGGCCGTGCGGATCTGTTCCTCGATCAGATAGAAATTGTCGAGCAGCCATTCCCCCGCCGGCGTGATCCGGCGTCGCTTCGCGACCGCCGCCGTCAGCAGTTGGCTCACGCCGACCAAGGTGTTTTCGTTGGCTGCCAGCCGTGCCAGGAGCTGGTCCGGTGCGCGGCCGACAGCCAGCCGATGCGACCCGGCGAGAACCTTGCCATGCTGTTCCATCTGATCAGCGCTGAACAAGCGGGCGCGCAGCGGAGATTCCTCGTCGCAGGCCTGCTGCGGCCACCAGCTCGCCCGCAAGCGCGTGGTCCACTGTCGCCAAGATCCGCCAAGCCCGGTATCGATGTTCAATTCAGCCAGCCTTTTCGCTTAGTCCTTCCGTCGATGCAATTAGCATCGATCGGTACCCGCCTAGTAGTCAGTCAACCAGGAAAAGGCGCATTCCCTGTAGGAGCGAGCTTGCTCGCGATAAGCCGTTGTCGCGAGCAAGCTCGCTCCTACATCCATCGGCTTCAACATGTATGCGTACTAATCGCCGAGCAACTCGGAAACCGCCTCCAGTTGCTCCACGTGCTGCGCCACCACCTTGACGATGACGGTGATCGGCACGCTCAGCAGCATGCCCCAGATTCCCCACAGCCAGCCCCAGAACAGCAGCGAGATGAATACGGCGGCAGTGTTCATTTTCGCGATCCGACCCGTCATCCAGGTGACACCGAAGAACCCGACCGCAACGGCGATCGCCGTCGAAGCGCCGGCGACGAGCAGCGTCGCAGTCAGTTGGTCGAACTGCATGAATGCCGCCATGCCCAAGGCTGCAGCCGTGACCACCGGGCCGAGATAGGGAATCACATGCAGCAAGCCCGCCGCCACCGCCCAGGCACCGGCGTTTTCCAGGCCGATCCAGCGCAGCGCCAGCCAGGTCAACATGCCCACCAGCACATTGGTCGCCAGCAGCATCAGCATGTAGCGCTGGATCGAATCGTTGATGTCATCGAGGATGCGCACGGTGATCTTACGCCGCGACAGGGACGGCCCGGTCACCCGCACCAGTTTTCTCTTGAAGATGTCGCCCGACAGCAGGAGGAAAAAAGTCAGGAACAGCACCATGGTGGCCTGACCGAACATCGCAGCGGCACTCATGGAGCCGACCCACAGGAAATTGCCGAATCGGGAGCCGGGCGAGTCGATCACGACATGCGTTGCCTGCCGCCTCGACTTGTCTGACTGGCCTGTCGCCGCACTGGTCGCCTTTTCGATTTCGCTCGCGGCGGTTTCCACCTTCCGCATGGTGCTGCCCTGCCCGTTGTTCAGACTGGCCAGGCCGGCCGACAACTTGGTCGCCGCTTCCGGCAACTGGTCCAGTATCGTCTGCACTTCATCGCGCAGCGAGTAGCTGCCGAAGGCCAGCGCCGACACCACGCCGGCCATCACGATGCCGGTGCCGAGCACGCGCGGCACGCGGATGCGCTCCAGCCAAGCCACCAGCGGACCCAGGGTGTAGGCGAAGAGAATGCCGAGCAGCAGGGAGATGAAAAAGCCCTGCGCCCATCTCAGGGCAAATACCGTCGCCACCAGGGCGATGACGGCCAGCGCCAGATCCCGGCTGCCTTCCAGAACGCTGATCACGGGCGGCGCGGCCGCCGAATCGGGACCTGGTTCAGTCGGGTTGCCGGCTGCAGCGTCCGTTTCGATAGTGGGGCCAAGGGGCGTAGGGGCAGGCATCGGAATAGGTGGTTGTTTCATCAGTCGATCTCGGGTCGCACGGCCAGTGCGCTGATTTCCTCCATGCGCAGCCTCTCCTGCTGCAGGCTGCCGAACCACAGCGCGTAGTGCCGCGTGAACTCCGCGCCGAGGAAGAAAATCTGTGCCGAGTAGTACACCCACAACAGCAGGGCAATCAGCGATCCGGCGGCGCCAAAGCTCGATGCCACGCCGCTGTTGCCCAGATACAGGCCGATCACGTACTTGCCCAGGCTGAACAGTCCGGCGGTGAAGGCGGCGCCGATCCAGACATCGCGCCACGACAGCGGCGCGTCGGGCAAGGTCTTGTAGATGATGGAAAACATGCAGGCGATGACGGCAAAGGAGACGAATGACGACATCGTCTCAAGCACCAGCGCAGAGCTACCGAGCATTCCATGCGCATAGCGCTCCGCCATCGCCAATCCGGCGCTGACGACCAGCGACACGAGCAGCAGAAAGGCCAGTACCAGCACCAGGCCGAATGACAGCAGCCGTGTTCTGAGCAGTACGCCGAAGCCAGAGCGTGCGGGTGGGCCTACGCCCCACAACTCATCGAGGCTGCCCTTCAGCTCGGCAAAAACGCTGGTCGCGCCCAGCAGCAGCAGCACGCTGGCGATGAGCGTGGCCAGCAGGCCCGAAGACGGACTCTGCGCACCGGCCAGCAAGGCCTGCATCGCCTTTGCGCCATTCGGCCCCACCAGGCCTTCCAGTTGGGCGACGATCTCGCCCTGGGCCGCCTCGGCGCCAAAAAAATAGCCGGCGACCGCAATCGCCAGCACCAGGATCGGCGTCATCGAAAACAGCGTGTAAAAGGCCAATGCCGCGCCTTTGCTGGCGGCACGATGGTCGATCCACGAGACCAGCGAGGCGACCAGGACGATTCTCAGCCGTCGCGCCCAATGAATCGGGACGAGGACGATCAGATCGACGATTGCGCTGGCCATGGCTGGTCTCGCCCGGGACGTTTGCGGTGGCTGGCGCAGCACGAACAGGCAACCGCGGGCAGTGCCCGCGGATCCCTGCTCCCGCTTCGGCTTCAGGCTGGCTTACTTGATCCGCATGTCGTTCTTGACGGAGCGGACACCGGCGACACCGCGCGCCAGTTCGGTGGCCTTGTAGATCGCCGCCTGCGAGCTGACGAATCCGCTCAACTGCACCACGTTCTTGAAGGTCTCGACATTGATTTCGGCGGATTTCAGGGTCGGCTCATTGAAGATTGCCGTCTTTACCTTGGTGGTGATCACGGCGTCGTCGATGTACTCGCCGGTGCCTTCCTGCTTGGTGGTGGACGCGCAGCCGACGACCGAGACCAGCGTGACGGCCAGGAAAAGTGCCGAGATATAACTTCTAGCTTGTTTCATGATTGATTCTCCAAATTTGAGTTGAACAGAATTCCCGATCCGGATTCGAACAATTTATTTCGCCATCTTCCGCACGGAGAACCGAGCCCCTGGGATGCAAACCGCACACGCTTTCGAAGCCTCAAAGCCAGAATAGTCAAGGCGACCGATGGCGTCAGTGCGGTGGCGTACATAGCGCAGGACAAAGGGTGCGCCAGCGAACGGAACTCCGATCATTCCGGGTACATCGTGCATGGCCGTCGCGGCCTGCGGCGCGCTCGCCGGCGCGCCAGCGCCAACTCTCTGGCCAGCCTGTCGCCGCAGGCGCGCGGCGGGCAGGCCGCTCAGCGACGGCTGAGCAGGAGGAATACGATCAGCCCGGCCACCGCGGGTATGCCGAATGCCTTCCAGGGATTTTCCCTGACGTATTCCTGGGTGGCGTCGGCGGCGTCGCAGGCCTTTCTTGCCACCGCAATTCGCGCCGCATCGAGTCGCGATCTCGCGTCCCGCAACTGGCCCTCGATCCGGGTACGCGTCGCAGCGAATTCCTCCGCGGTCGAATTCACCACCTGCTGCAACAGGTCGTCGGTATCGGCGACGACGCCCTTGAGGTCCTTGACCAGCCTGTCCTTCTTGACCTCGATGGCGCCGCGATGCTCGAATAATGCAATATTCATGGTCTCTCCCGATGTTGACGAGCAGCAGCGGCGACCGGAGATTCGAGCGCCGATACTCCCCTGCCGGACATCGTGATCCCTGCCTGTGCGCCGGTCTGTACGCCACCGTACGAATCGGACCACGGGCCGGTGCGAACCGACGCCGTCCGATCGGGCCTATGTGTTCCAGCGCACTGACTGTCGCCGGCGAATGGAGGATAAGTGCACCCTGTGGTTCGATCGCAATACATAAAAAGGAAACCCAAATGAAAATCCCATACCGCTTCAAATTAGTCGCCATTTCGGTCCTGCTCGCAGCCGGCCTCGCCGCATGCGACAAACCCGGACCTGCAGAAACCGCAGGCAAGAAAATCGATCAGACGGCAGAGGCCGCAGGCAAGAAGATCGACCAGACCGCCGAGGCCGCCGGCCGCAAGATCGAGCAAACCGCGGAGTCGGCCGGCAAGACCATCAACGAGGCAACCGACAAGGTGGGCGACAAGCTGGGCGAACAGGGCATGAAAGCCGGGGTCGCCATCGACGATACCGAAATCACGGCGAAGGTCAAAGCGGCGATATTTGCCGAGCCCGGTCTGAAGACGTTGCAGATCAGCGTTGACAGCGTCAAGGGCGTGGTGACGCTCACCGGCTCGGTCGATTCGCCCCAGAGCAGCAGCAGGGCCAAGGAACTCGCGGGAGCGGTGGCGGGCGTCACGCAGGTCGACAACCGGCTGGTCGCCAAGGCCGTGCAGGGCAAATAAGGGATTCATCGCAAGGTGCGACAACGCACAGATCGAATCGGCAAACCCAGGCATTCTGCAGTCAGGTATTCGTTGCCTCCTCCGCAGCGAACCCCTGCAGCACTTGGCCCGAAGCAGCGACGCTGCTGCGGGCCTTTTTCCTGATAAGCGCCCCGGTTTCCTGCACCTGTGAGCGCCAGCGCACGGAACGTCGCCGGCTTCGCGAATAGCATAAATGACGGTGGGCGCTGCCAGGCGGCGCCACCGACCCTTCTCAATTTCAATCACCGGGAGCACAGCATGAACAAGGATCAAACCAAAGGCCGCGTCGAGGAAGTCAAAGGCAAGGTAAAGGAAATTGCCGGCAAGCTGAGCGGCGACAAGAAACTGGAAGACGAAGGCAAGCTGCAGAACCTCAAAGGTCAGGTGCAGGCCGGTTTTGGCGATCTGAAAGAAGACATCAAGAAAGTCGTCTGAGATCGACACAGCATCACATCCCTTGCCGTCGTGCCGCGCATTCGTCGGCCGCCGGCAAGGATTCAGTCCGGGGATGAGCCCATCCCGTCAGGCATTGCCACCACGAAAGGAAACGCCATGAAACGAATCAATCTGGCCGCAATCGCCGCCACAATCGCCCTCGCCTTCGGCGCCCATGCGCTCGCCGCCGAAACCACTCCCCAAAACGAATCCAAGGCTGCGTCCGGCAGCACGGCATCCGTCGGCGAATATGTCGACGACGCCGTCATCACCAGCAAGATCAAGACCGCCGTCTTCCAGGACTCCACGCTCAAGGCGACGGAGATCAATGTCGAGACCCACCAGGGGATTGTTCAACTGACCGGCTTCGTCAAGTCGCGCGCCGATATCAACCAGGCCGTCAGGCTTGCCCGAGGCGTCAAGGGCGTCAAATCCATCAAGAACGACATGGTGGTCAAGGGCAGGCAGTAAGCCCGCTCCTCGGCATCGGGCAAGCGCCGGGCAATCCGGGAGAGACAAGTCCGGCGCGTTCGACAGGCAGGTTAAGATCAGGTTATTCAGATCCTGGACGTGGGCAGAATCTGCGTTCTCCAGGTACCCATCCGTCGTTGATAGGGAGAGTAGCCGTGACCATACTTGTAGCCTATGTACCGCGCCCGGAAGGGCAGGCCGCCCTGGATAAGGGAATCGAAATCGCGGGTCGCCGCAAGGAAGCCCTGGTGGTGGTCAACACCAGCCGGGGCGGCAGCGGGGACGATCCCTCGATGGCCGATGTCCAGGATGTCGAGCGCGTCGAAAAATTGCTGATGGCTTCCGGGATCGACGCAACATTCAAGCAGTTTGTCCGAGGCAAGAGCGCCATCGAGGAAATTGAAGAAATGGTCGACTCGCTGCGGGTTTCGCTTCTCATCATCGGCCTGCGCAAACGCACACCCGTGGGAAAGCTTTTTCTGGGCAGCGTGGCCCAGGAAATTCTGCTTACGGTTCCCTGCCCGGTATTGGCCGTAAAGGCTGGATGATCGCTGTGTCAGGCAGCCGGGAGGCTGCAAGGCATCTGCCGTCATCCTGCCAGCGCTGGCGCCATCGTGACCGGCGCCCGCCCTGCAGCAACTACATGCGCCATTCGACGTAGGAATAGATGTAGTTCGAGCCGCCGTTCACGTTGCCGAGCAGGCGCGAGGTGCCGAAGATGCCCGAGCGGTGCGTGACGCCGAGGCCGACATAGGTTTCGCCCATGGACTTCACGCCGATCAGGTCGCCCAGGCTGATGTCGATGCTCGGATCGAGGTAGTTGAGCAGCCGTGAGCTGCTGCGGCCGCGCGCCAACTGGTCGCGCAGTTCGACGTAGGGCACGCGCTCGGCATAGGAGATGCCGACGCCCATGCCGAGCCGGGTGCGCACGCGGTGGCTCCAGGGGAATCCGTAATAGTAGGCCTTCATGTAGGCGTTGGCCTGCCAGGAATTCTCCTGCAGCCCGCGTTCGTTGTGGCGCAGCAGGCCGACGTAACCGACGAAATCGAGCGGCCAGCCGTTCAGGCGCTCGATGAAGGGGCGGCCCAGTTCGATGCCGGCGACGCGCGTCTGGTCGACGGTGTTGGTCGAGGTGCATTTGAGCAGCATGACCTGGGCCACATCGCAATCGGTGGCCTTGCCGTACAGCGCCTTGACGATCAGCGGCCGGCCGTCGGGCCAGGCGTCGTGCTCGGGAGAAAAATCGTAGGCCAATCCGAGGTGCCCGGCCAACTGGGTGCGGCTGTCGACGATGGGACTGGCGCGCACACCCGAGGCCCAGCGCGTCGCGGATACGCCGCCGATCAACCGCCAGCGCTCGGAAAGCCGATAGGCCGCGGACAGGCCCAGTTCGGCGTTGATGCCGCCGCCCGGGTCATAGGCCGGCCGCGTGATCGTCGCTTCGGACGGACGCACGCCGTAGTAGTGGTTGTTGAGCCGGGCATCGCGTGCGGCGAGCGTGAATTGCGGCTGCAACTGCAGCTTGCCGAGCGCCAGATCGTAGCGATAGCCGGCCCTGACTTCAGTGCCGCCCGATCCGCTGCCGGCATCGCTCAATACTTCACCGAACAGCGTGCCCCAGGGCTTGCGCTGCTGATAGCCCAGCCCCAGGTCGACGCCCGGCCCGCGATTGGCCATGCCGGCCAGGCTCGCGGGAATGCGGTCGTAGGGAAAGCCCTCGAAACGGTAGGCGACAAACGCGTCGAAGCGCGAGTCGGGCGTTGTATCGAGCTTGAGGCCGACTCGGTAGGCTTCGAGGAAGACGCGCTTGCTCTCGTAGATGTAGATCGGGACGAAATCGTGGCGCGTTCCCGCGCCACGATAGATGGAGTTCTCGAAGCGCATGGCCATGCCGAGGCCGGCGCCACCGGTTGCCACGGGCATGGTGGCCGCGACGATCGGCGGATTGGCGGGCTCTACCGCAGCGCCATGCGCCGCCGGAAACAGGCACAGGCACAATGCCAGGCCCGTCGTTGCCTGCAGTGAATAACCGGAACCAGAAATCATTGCATGCACTCCGATTTCATTGCGGCCGTTGCCGCCGCTGCACCGAACGCCGGCAGGAACCGGCGCCCGCATCATTTTGATTATATGCCCGGCTACGGCAGGCAATGCCTACATGGCGCCGAGATCCGCGATCGCATCGACCACCAGGCCCGTGCCGATCGCCAGCATCAGGATGTCGCCGGCAACACGCACGTAGCGATGGCCGGCCGGCGGGGGACCGATCTGTATCACCAGCGATGCGGGAACCTCGTAATAGATCACGTCGCGCGGCAACTGGTAGCCGACCCGCCATTTCTTGGCCTGTCCCGGCGGCATGCAGCCGTTGTGCTTCTTCGCCAGGCCCGGCGGGCAGCCGCGCCCACGATAATGCTCGGCGTAGTAGTCACGCACCACCACGTGCTGCTGCGGCTGGAAGTGGCGCCTGTCGCCATCGGAACGACGGTCATCGTCCTTGCGCGAGTCGCGGTCGCTGTCCTTGCGGTTATCCTTGCGGTCACCCTTGCGATCGTCACGCTGATCGCCGCGATCTTTCCTGCCGTCCTTGTCATTGCCGGCCCACGAGGGCTTGTCGGCCAGCGCCGGACCGGCCGCGAAAACTCCGGCAATCAGCAGCGCCATCGCACATCTTGTTTTCAGGGCAAGTAGTTTCATGTTGGATCACCGTGTAGGGAATTCATTGAGCAGCGAACTGTCCTGCGCAACATAGCCGGCTCTGGAGAAAGCTTCTGTGCGATACCGCACATTGGCGCAACCGATGGATGTAGGAGCGAGCTTGCTCGCGACAACGGCTTATCGCGAGCAAGCTCGCTCCTACAGGGAATGCGTCTTTTCCTTGTTGACTGACCACTAGCTGTCGCGGCCCAGGCGTTGCAGGATCAGTGCCCGGGTCTCGCCTACCGCCACGGCGAAGGGACTGCCGGCGGGCGCTGCGGCCTGCCCGATCAGCACCAGCGCCTCTTCGTTGCGCTTCAGATCCGAGAGCGTATGCGCCAGGTTGTTGATCACCGCCACGGAATCCGGATGGCGGATGTGAGCCCGGCGCAGGACGGCTTCGGCTTGCTCGAGGTCTCCCCGCGCGTAATGCCGGTTGGCCAGGCCGATGCTCGCGGTGACATTGTCGGGCCAGCGCTGCAGCGCTGCCGAATATGCGGCGAGGCTGGCATCCGGCTCGGCCACGCGCTCCAAGGCCGCAACCGCCGCCAGATAGGCAGGCTCGGTAGCCGTAACCGGGATGCGGCCGGGCGGCAGGGTCAGCATTGCCCAGTAATTGCTCTTCTTCCAGGTGTATTCGAAGACCGTGAACGGCACGGCCAGGCGCCGGGTTTCACCCGATCGCAGGTAGAGCTCGCCGGCGGAATAGTCGAAGCCGACGACAACGGCATAGTGCCAGTTGGTGATGAAGCCGACCCCGGTATCCTGCAGGACCAGCACCGGGTTGCCCGCCGCGACCTCTCGCAGCAGGTCGTCGAAACGCGGCGCGAGCGGGTAGGAAAGCTTGCCGTAGCGGCGCGGTGCAGCCAGCATTTCCGCCTGCAGGCTGCCTTCGCGCCCGGGCAGGTAGACGCGCCTGACGAGTTCGTCCGCGGTGACCGCCGTGCCGGCATGGACCAGCGTCGTCGCCAGCGCGGCGGGGCCGCACTGATATTCCTGCTGGGCAAAGAAAGGCACCTCGCGCAGTTCGCTGCGGTCGGCGACGCCCTGCGGCCAGGCATCGCGCAAGCCCATGGTTTGCGGCACCAGCGAGGCGCATCCGCTCAGGCCCGCGAGCATAAAAAGCAAAAAGGCGCCCGCACTGAAGCGGACGCCTGCGAACCGAACCAGGAAGCCGGGCATCGGTGACTTTCGGGGCCGGTGCGGGATTCGACAGCCTACTTACGGAAAGCGAAGTACCAGATGAAGAAGACGACCAGGATCAGCACCACCAGACCATCGCCACCGGCAGGAACGGCATTGATCTGGCCAGCGAGGCCGCGGACTTCCTCATCGCTCATCGACGCAACGCGGTCCCTGGCATCCTGTGCATCCAGGCCCAGCGCCTGAAACTCATTCACGGTCTGCGAGCGGCTCAGGTAACTCGATACCAGATTGCGGTCGGCCTGAACGGTGGCGGCGGCAGTTACCTGATCCGTCCCGATCATGCTGGCCTGTCCGGTCTGGAAGGGCAGGGTTATGAGAGCAACGGCGAGAAAGCGGCAAAGCAGTTTCTTGAATGCGGAATTCATGTCTATCTCCTGTGGTGGGTCGGATCGGGATCGTCCCCACGCAAGGATGTGTGAGAACTTGTTACGGACTCTGAGCCAGGCTCCGCGCACGGTCTGTGCGCTGTCGCACATATCGCGACAATTGCGTTATTGAAAACTTGTCGGCTTTCGGCCCTGCGGCCCTGCGCATCGCCGTAACGCCAACGCCAACTCTTGGCCGCGGCGGGCAAAGCCGGCATGCTTACGCCCGGCGCAGCTTCGCCTTGACGTCACGCAGCGCCGTGCGCAATCCCTCTTCGATGACCGGGTGATAGAAAGGCATCTCCAGCATCTGTGTCACGGTCATCTTGTTCTGCAGCGCCCAGGCCAGCAGATGCGCCAGATGCTCTGCGGCCGGCACCAGCATTTCGGCGCCCAGGAAGCGGCCCGTGGCGGGATCGGCATAGACCTTGAGCAGTCCCTTGTTCTTCAGCATGATGCGCGAACGGCCCTGGTCCTCGAAACTCGCCTGGCCGCTGACGAAGCTGCCGGCCGACAGCGCATGGTAGCCGCCGCCGACGATGCCGATTTGCGGATCGGTGAACACGATGCCGATCGGCACGCGGCGCGGAACCGGAGTCACCTCGCTGCCCAGCGCCAGGCGTGCGGCGTTGCGTCCCGCAATGCGCCCTTCGTCGGCCGCCTCGTGCAGCAGCGGGATGAAGTTGTTGGCGTCGCCGGCGATGAAGATCGGGCTGGTCCCGGCGGCGTCGATGGTGCGGGTGGTCAGGGGATCGAAGCACGGCACGCCCTTCTCATCTAGATCGATGCCGGTCTGGTCGAGGCCGATGCCCGACACATTGGGCGTGCGCCCGGTGGCGGCGAGGACATAGTCGAAATGCTCGACATCCACCTTGCCATCCGCCCCCTTGCGTCGAATCGCCACGCGATCACCGTCGCGCTCCATGGACTCGACGTGAGCGTCGGGCTCCAGCGCGAATTCCCGGTTGAAGGCGGCGACGGCATAGGCGAGGATCTCGGGATCGTTGATGGGGCCAAGGCGGCCGCCGCGGCCGAGCACCGCGACCCGGACACCCAGGCGGTGCAAAGCCTGGCCCAGTTCCAGCCCGATGATCCCAGGCCCCATCACGGCTAGGGATTTGGGCAGGTCGCGCCAGTTGAAGACATCGTCGCTGATGATCAGGCGGTCGCCGAGGGATTTGAACGTATCCGGGTAGGTGGCGCGCGAGCCGGTGGCGATGACGCTGCTCTTGCAGCGGATCAGGCTGTAGTCGGCGACTGCGATCGTATGCTTATCCACGAAGGCGGCATGACCGCGAATGCGATCCGTCTCGGAAATATCCTGCACGTCGCCCAGCACGAAGTCGACAAAACGGTCGCGCTCGCGCCTGACCCGGTCCATCACCTCGCCGCCATCGATGCGGACCACGCCATCGACATGGACGCCGAAGCCCGGCGCCTTGCCGACCGCGTCGGCGGCATCGGCCGCGGCGATCAGCAGCTTGCTCGGCATGCAGCCGACGCGCGCGCAGGTGGTGCCGTGATCGCCGCCCTCGATGATGACGACGCTCGCGCCCGCGGCCTTGGCGGAGCGATAGGCAGCCAGGCCGGCCGTGCCGGCACCGATGATTGCAACGTCGACCTGCATGGTTTTCATGATTCAGACCTCCCTGCGGAAGCAAGCAATGACCATTGTTCGCTCGTCGCACCGGCCGATCTGTTCGCCAGCGCACATCGGCGTCTGCTGGCCGGGCGTCAGGGCGTCCGGACTGCGGCCCGCGCGCGCAAATACTCCTTGCGCTTCATCGCCAGGTATTCGCCCCGTTCCAGTTCATGCAGTTGGCGCGGATAGCGCTCGATCGCGGCGAACCAGTCATGCAGGCTCTTTTCGAGCCGCGCCTGGGGCGGCGTGGACAAGGCGCCGAGATAGGACTCAATCGCCAAGTAATAGCGCATGGTGTTGCGTTCCACCAGGCCGCGCATGCCGCCGATGTAGATCGGCCGGCCATCGGACTGCTTGCCTGCGACGGTGAAGCCCAGCTTGTCGCTGGCTATGGTGCCCAGGTAGGCTTGCATCGCCACTTTGCCGGCAAAGCCATAGCCGTAGGAATAGGCCAGATGCAGCAAGGTCCGGCTGCCATCCAGCGGCACGGCCTCGAGCGTGATCCGGTAATCGCGGGTACTGAGCGGACCCTCGTCGGCGCTCAACATGACCTTCAGGTAGTCGGGGCTTGCGGCGGCGACGCGCCAGGCAAAGTCCACCGGGTAGGCGTCGTCCAGCGGCTGCTCGTGTTTCTTGCCGATATACACCCGCAGGGTGCTGCCGCTGCCGTCCGTCGCAGCGCGGCAGTATTTGATATTCAGATGCAGCAGCAGGATGTCGCACCAGCGCGCCGGCCCGTCCAGCTCGCTCCCCGCCAATGCAAACGGATGATCGACCAGCGCATGAATGCTTCCCGCGACACCGTCGGCGGTCTCGGCGGATTCCAGGTAGAGCGGGCGCTGGAACGGGTTGCTGCCGGGTCGCTGGTGCAGGACTTCGTAGTCGGCGCGCAAGGCCGCAGCGGCATTCGCAGCGGCATTTGCAGCGGACTCCGCGGCAGGGGCCAGGCCCGCAGCGCAGCAGGCCAGGGCCACTGGCAGCAGCCGCAGCATCCTCCGCGCTGTCGTCGCCCGCGCCGGCGGCGCGGGGATCGGCCCGGGAGTCGGTCCGGGAGTCGGCTCTGAAGGCAACCTGTGATCTGTCCATGCACTACGCATGGCTGCAGCATGAGCCCTGGTCGCCTGCCGGGTCTGTGGGTCAGCGTACAGACAGCGCCGCGGCCGAGGGCTAAGTTGAATGCATGAAATCGGCATCCATCCATGTTGGAATATTGTGCATCGCACTGGGAACAGCCCTGGCCTGGGCCGAGGTCACGCAATACCCGGCCGCCCCGCCTGAATCCGCGTCCGCCGCGGTCATCGTCGAGCAGCCGAGTCCGGTCGTGGCCCCTGCGCCGGTTGCCAGGAAGTTGGAGCCGCCGCTGGACGTGGCGGCCTTGAAGACGAGGCTGCGGGAAACCCATGCGATCGGCGTATTCGCCAAGCTCGCACTGAGCAATCAGATGGATGACCTGGTGCAAGAGTTTCGCTCGCTTCACCTGGGCGGACGGAGCAATAACGTCACCAAACTGCGGCAGCGCTATGACCTGCTGGTGCTCAAGGTGCTTGCCCTGATCCAGGACGGCGATCCACCTCTGGCACGCACCATCGCGGGGTCGCGGGAGGCAATCTGGAGCATTCTTGCCGATCCGGAACAATTCAAGTCAGTCGGCTGACCGGGGGAGTGGTGTGTTGATCAAATCGACCAGGGCTGCGGCCCTTGTATTTATGCTCGCGGCGCTCTGCGCCGGGCCGGCGTCGGCCACGGCGACGGCAGACCTTGCGCTGCTGAAGGACCTGACCGCCGTCGTCGTGCTGCTGGGTTTGCCCTGCGATCGGGTGGTCGGCGCCGCACGGCAAGCGGACGGCAGCCACATCGCTGCCTGCAGGAACGGCAAGCGCTACCGCGTATTCATCAACGCGGAAGGCCGGGTGGTCGCCCACAAACAATAAGCTGCAAACCCTCAGGGGAATCTGGAAGACCTTTTGCCGGGCCATCGGCAGGCATCCATGACACCCAGGCAAAAAAAAGACAGGCAAGCCTGTCTTTTTCTGCGGTAGCGCTACCGATTACTTGGCGGCGGCCTTCGCATCAGCCTTGACGGCGGCGGCTTTCACGTCAGCCTTGCCCTCGGCCTTGACGGCAGCGGTGTCGGACTTGGCGGCAGCCTTGTCGGTCTTGGCTTCGGCTTTCACCTTGTCGGCCTTGACATCGACAGCCTTGTCGCTCTTGGCGGCCTTGGCATCGGCGGCAGCCTTGGTCTTCGCAGCCTTGGCTTCGGCCTTGGCAGCCTTGGCGTCGGCCTTGGCCTTGGCCTTGTCGGCCTTGGCGGTGGCGGCGTCTACCTTGGCGTCGGCCTTGGCATCAACCTTGGCTTCGGTCTTGACGGCCTTGGCATCGGCCTTTTCAGCCTTGACTTCGGCTTTCACAACAGCCGGCGCGGTGGCCTGGGCGAAGACGGAGGTGGCAAACAGGCCTGCGACGAGTACGGCGAGCAATTTGTTCATGGAATTCCTTAAATAGAGATGGGGTCAGCCGCAGCTTGCGACCTGGGACTTTGTCGGTCCGTAAGCGATAAACGCCGGACCGTCGAATCGGTTGACGCAAGCGCTTAATAAACCGGGTCGCAGGCTGTCGGCAAATGGTGGCCTGCCCCTGTAGGAGCGAGCTTGCTCGCGATAAGCCGTTGTCGCGAGCAAGCTCGCTCCTACATCCATCGGTTTCAACATGTCTGCGTACTAGAGCCAGTACTGGATGAATCCGCTGAACCACTCCTTGATGCGCAAGATCAGGGAGCGGCGATTCCACTGCTCCAGGAGAATGGCATCCGACGCGGCCAGGTCCTTGTTGAACATGGCCTGCATCTGCTGGCCGAACTCGCGCCCTATCACCACCGCGTTGATTTCGTCATTGTCGAGAAAGCTGCGCCAGTCGAGATTGGTCGAGCCGACGCAGGACCAGACACCGTCGATCAGGGCCGTCTTGGAATGCAGCAGCGCGTCGCGCCGCTCGTAGATCTTGACGCCGGCATTGAGCAGGGTGGAATAGTGCGAGCGTCCCGAGTGAAAGGTGGCGCCGGAATCGGTATGGCTGGGCAGGATCAGCACCACGTCGACACCGCGCCCGGCGGCTTCGGTCAGGGCTTTGAGCAACTGGGGATCGGGCACGAAATAGGCGTGGGTCAGGTGCACCTGCTTTTCGGCATTGCCGATCGCCGAAATCAGCGTCAGGTAGATCAGGCTGTAGGGGTCATTGGGCGTGCTGCCGATGGCGCGCACGATGTCCGCCCCCTGTGTCGTCAGCATGGGGAAATAATCCTTCGCCGCCAGCGCCTTGCCTTTCTGCGCTGCCCAGGTATCCATGAACAGCTTCTGCAATTCGGCCACCAGCGGGCCTTCGATCCGGAGGTCGGTGTCGCGCCAGGCAACCGTGCCCGAGGGCGTTTTTGAGGCTCCTTTGGGAACCGAGCCCGAGGAATAGACGCTGCTGATATTGATGCCGCCGAGGAAGGCAATGCGTCCGTCGACCACCAGCAACTTGCGGTGATCGCGATGGTTGATCTGCCAGCCCTTCTTGAGCGACAGCGGGTTGATCGGATTGAACTCCAGCACTTCGATGCCGCCCTGGCTCAGCCGCTCGAAGAAGGCCTTGGGCGTAATGATGCTGCCGAAGCTGTCGTGGATCATATTGACCTGGACGCCGCGCGTCTGCTGTTCCAGCAGCAGGTCGGAAAACTCGCGTCCGATGGCGTCGTCCTCGATGATGTAGGTCTCGATGTTGATGTGATCCCTGGCGCCACGGATGGCGGCAAACATCGCGGCGTAGGTGCTCCCGCCGTCCTGCAGCAGGGTGACCTTGTTGCCCATGATCAGCGGGCTGCCGACGACGGCCTGCTCCAGCGCAATCTGCTTGTCGAGGATGTCCAGATCGCCGGACTTGCGCTTGAGTTCCGCCAGTACCGCGGCACTGCGCTTCGCCGAGATCGGCCCGCGCGCGTTCTCGAAGCGGGCGGTCTGCCCGGCGTGGCGCGCGATAAGTTCGTCGGTGTCGGGCAGGCTTGCGCAACCGAAAAATGCAGGCAGGCACGCTACCGCGAACGCGGCCCGCTGCAACACACGAATCAACATGGGCCGCCCCTCGTCATGGATTGCGGGTTCAGCTCAGGGAAAATCTTCAATCGCATGCCCTGCTTGCACCGTCGGAAGATCCTGATCTGAATTCCTGTTAACGTGAAATAACTCGTTCGGAGCGACGGGTGATAGCCGAGCGAAGCGAGCCGATCATCCGCAGTGGCTTTGCCCGCGTTGTTTGCGGGCTTAGCCCACTGCGCAGGGGCATCATCAGAAGCCTCCCCGTGAGGGGGCGAGGCGGGAATTCGTGACGCATGCGTCGCGCCGCCGCAGCCGGCTGGCTGTGCAAAGCCAGCCGTGGGCCGCGCAGCGGATGGGAGGGGCGGGCCTTCAATTCGCCTTTCGCGTGTTTCATCATCGGGGGCGCTGCGGTACTGCTGCATGAAAGTTTGTCCTACTTCTTCTCGCCCTTGGCCGCGTCCTGGATGTTCTCGCCGGCCTTTTCTATCGATTTGCCGACGCTCTCGACCACCTTGTCGGCTTCCTTGCCGGCGCGTTCGGCCGGTCCTTCCTTCTCGCACGCGGCGAGTACCAACGCCATCGCGCCCGCGACCAGAACCGTGCTGACTATTTTGCCGAATTTCATGATCTCTGACTCCTGGTGATTCGCCCGAACACAAACGCGACCTTGCGGTCGCGCTGGCTACGGATTCGGAATAACGGTGCGGCACACCCGCCGCAAGCTCGGGCAGGCCGCACAGCTGGCATCACTTGTTGATTTCGTGACCTATGACGCCGCCGACAGCAGCGCCGCCGACCGTGCCGATAGCGCTGCCGCCGGTAAGGACGGAACCGCCGATGGCACCGACGCCGGCGCCGATCGCCGTGGCCTTTTCCTGCGCCGTCATGCCGGCACAACCAACCAGACCGACCAGCATGGCCGCGGTAACTGCACTTATCGTGATGCTCTTGATCGTTTTCATGGGATTACCTCTTTGTGAAACAGTGGGCTTGCATGGGTGTTTCTGCTCGACGGCGACTCAGGTCTTGCCGAAGTTCTTCTTGGCTTGTGCCAGGCAATGATCCTTTGCCTCGCTGGCATAGGCATCGCACTTTTCCTTGGCGACGCCGTATTGCGCGTCATTGGCGGTTGCTGCAGCGGCCTCGCGCGCCTCCGCTGCCTTGCCGCGGGCTTCCGCGTTGGCGTCCGAAACCTTCATCTGCGCCTTGGCGTCGGCCTTGGCGGTGGTCTGCACTGCCTTGGCTTCCTTGACACAAACATCCTTGGCCGTGCCGCCCTTGTCGTCGCAGCGTTCCTTGGCTATCGAGTAGGCGGCCTCGGCCGCGACCACGCGGGCCTTGTAGCGGCTGCTTACGGATGGCTTGTAGCTGGCCTCAAGGTCGGCTCTGGCGACCTGCTCGCGGCCCTCGGCCTCGGCCACGCAGATATCCCGGGCGTTGCCCGAAAAGGAACTGCAGGCGGCCTTCTCGGCCTTGTACTGGCTTTCGATCCGGTTCTTGCCGGCCTTGTAGTCGTCGTTCGCCAGGCTCTGCGCCATGGCGCCGGCGCTGAAGGCCAGGCCGACTGCGAGCGCCAGCACATTGATGCTGTATTTGTTCATTTCGCTTCCTTCGTGGACTGAGACCGGAAGGCGCTTGCGGCAGCTCATGCCGCAAGCGCTCCGGGCGGTGGCTACTTGCGGGTGCCGATCACTTCGATTTCAACGCGGCGGTCGGGCTGCAGGCAGGCGATCACCTTGGCGTTCTTGGGGCCCTTGCATTCGTCGGCCTTGGTCACCGGCTGCATTTCGCCCTTGCCTTCGGTGTAGATACGGTTGTCGGCGATGCCCTTGCCCATCAGGTAGGTCTTCACGGCCATGGCGCGTCGCTCGGACAGGTTCTGGTTGTATTTGTCGGAGCCGAAGCGGTCGGCGTGGCCGACGGCGGTGATCACTTCCGGATTGATGTCGCGGGTCTTGTTGTAGAAGTCATCCAGTGCGTCGCGTCCGGCCGGGCGCAACACCGCCTTGTCGAAGTCGAACAGCGTATCGGCATTCAGCTTGACGCGGTCGGCGGCCGGCTTCGGTGCCGGCGGCGGCGCCACGGCGGCGAGCTGTTGCGGTGCCGGCGCGGGGGCTTGAGCCATCGGCTTCTTCACCAGGTCGGGATCGCATTCCTCGATCGCCTGCGCCGGAGTCCAGTAGCCGGTGTGCCAGCACAGACCGAAGCCGCTCTTCACCACCTCGTTACGCGTGTCGATCAGATAGCCTTCCTTGGTCGGATTGTTGCTTTGCGCTGTTGCCGCGCCCGAGATCAGGCCCAGAGCCAGGACGCAGGATATGGCCACCGCCATCTGTTTTTTGTTCAATGCATAGGTCATGATGATTTCCGATCCATAAAGTTTGCGTCAGCTTCCGCCTTGTGCTGCTTTGATTCTTCCGACCGTCCGCAAGGCGAAGAAATGCCGACGGTCGCTGTTGATTCTTCCGAACCGGTCCGCTTGCGCGCGATGCTCAAGTCATTGCGCGACTTGCCGCGTACCGATCACTGTGCCCATCATCTGCCGCTTACTGCGCCCGGTCTGTACGTTGTCGCACACAGGGTGCGATTTGTCCGGGCTCTGCCGCGCGAGGGAATCGCGCCGTATCGCCAGCGCCAACTATCGCTGGATGTCGACGGCATACTGGTGTGGGGCGGATACGAGGCGGGCCGTAGTGCGGACCGTAGGGCGGACCGTAGGGCGGACTTCAGTCCGCCATCCACTTGGCCGACTGAAGTCGGCCCTACAAAACCATCCACCGCTGGCCGACTGAAGTCGGCCCTACAACGCCATCCACCCCTGGCCGATTGCGTCAGAGCACCTTGCGCCCGCTGATGATTCTGAGCAGCACCACGACGACGGCGATCACGATGAGGATATGGATGAAGCCTCCCATCGTGTAGGACGTGACCAGGCCGAGCAGCCACAGGACGATGAGTACGACGGCGATTGTGTATAGCATTTGGAGCCTCTCTTCCATGCTGCAAAGTTCGGGTGCAGGAGCGCCGGCAACCGCTTGACCAAGTGGCCGCCGGCATCCGCGCCTACTGAATTACGGTCAGGACATTGCCGTCGACCTTGACCTTGCTGCCGACCGCGAAAGGCGGTTGCGCGGCATAGGTGATGGTCTGGGTGCCGCCGTTCTCGAGGCGCACCACCACTTCGTAATGCTTGGTGGTTTTCGCCCGCTTTTCGATTTCATTGCCGACGTAGGCGCCGCCTGCCGCGCCGGCCACCTGGGCGACCGTTTTGGTGTTGCCCTCGCCGATCTGGTTGCCGATCACGATGCCGGCCAAACCGCCGGCGATCTTGCCGAGGTAGCTGCCTTCGCCTTTGACTTCAACCAGATTGATCGCCTCGATCACGCCGCAGTTGAGGCAGCGGCGGGCCGTCTGCCGGGCACGCGGCGCCTGGCCGGCGGCGGCCAGCAGCGACTGGCCCAGCACGGCGCTGGTTTCCCGCTCGCCGACGCGCAGAAGTCCGGTCACCGTCGAGTTCGCCGAGATACGGTCGCGCCGCTTGATGATGTGGCTGCCTTCATACACGCCCTCGCGGACCTCGTTCAACAGGATCTTGCCCTTGACGCCGACTATCGTGGCGCTGGCGGCCCCGCCCGGACTGCCGGACAGAACCAGGTTCAGGTCTTCGCCCGCAACCAGGCTGGCCGGCGGATCGACCACGTCGAAGCGATCGATCGTCGGCCCCCTGGCGTAGCGTTGCCCGGCGCCCGCCCGCCTGGCATAGGCCCGGCCGATCAAGGGCTCGTCGAGGATGGCGCTGGCGACCTGGTTGCCCACCCGCAGATTGGCCGTGGCCTTGCTCTCGGCCGTGATCCTGTCGCGCTGGCGGATGGTGTAGGTGCCCTCGTAGACACCGGCTTCGGTTTCCACCAGCACCACGCCCGCCGTTGCGCCGTTGATGCGTACCGCCGCGGTGCCGCCGGGGCTGCCGTAAAGGGTGAAGTCCAGTTCCCTGCCGGCGACAGCCTGTCGTACCGGCCGGACGTCGAAGCCGTCGATTCTCGTGGCTTCGGCGCGCGACGCCGCATACTGGGCCTGAGCCTGGCTGGTGACAAAGGGCAGTGGGAGCAATGCCGCCAGGGCGAACAATCCAAGAACAATTCTTTTGTACATTTTTGGCTCCTAGAAATACCAGTTACGGTGTTGGTCGTGAAAATCCTTCAACTGGCGGTCGGCCTGCTCGCACGCGATGCCGTTGTCCTGCTGCGCCTTGCCGCTGACCTGCTCGTGCCTGCCAAGCGCTTCCTGCAGTGAATCGCCGGTCCATTCGCCCCAGGTCTGCTTGATTTTTCCAGCCAGCTGCAGGCAGATGCCGGCGAATTGTTCCTTGTTCATTTCAGGCTCCATGTTGGCAAAGCGGTGGCGACGACGGTGGCAACGGCACCCCGACAATCGGCACTCGCATTGGCCCATGTTCTGCCGCGCAGCAGGCTTCGTCTGTGCGCCAACGCACGATCGACATGGAGCCGGAGAGAACGCGTCCTTATGTACGACAGCGCACGGAATGCGCGGCACCGCCGCCCTACGATGACGTAGGAGTAACGATTCGACAGGACAGGCACGGCGCCGCAACGGCCGGGCAGCGCGACCCGGCCCATCCCGGACCGCAAACGCAAACGCAAAGGAGAATTGCAATGACAATCACCAAGCTCGCACTATCACTGATGCTGGGCGCCGGCCTCGGCGCCGGCTGTACCACGGTGCCGCCTTCACCCCAGCTCGCGACATCCGACTTGCCGAATTGCTTCGATACCAATTACGACCGGGAACGCGGCATTTTCACGATGAAGAACGAAGTCGCCAACGCCGTCAACCAGCAATGCCTGCTGATCGTGCACGCCAGCGATGAGGCTGCATCGGCGTCGCAACTCGTGGCAGGCAGATACACGGCTTATCTGGCCAACGGCGGCGGCGGCGGGGCCGGCGGCACCCTCCAGAGCTTCGCCGGCAGCGGCGGTGGCGGCGGTGGCGGCGCCGGCGCGATGGAAACCCAGGCGCCGCTCGTCTTGAGTCCGGGCGCCTACAAGCTCACCCTGGGCGCCGGCGGACCGGGCGGAACCGCCTGCATGCCGCGCGCCGGCTTTAGCGGCGGCCCAGGATGGGTCGGTAGTCCGAGCAACATGATCCGCGTCGCCACCGGCGAAGTCGTCGCGGGCGTACCGGGTGCCGACAGCTACGTCCGCCTCAAACGTCGCCAGAACGAAAAGATGGCCGGCAAGATGGATGGGCATGGCGGCTCCGGCGTCGGCCAGACCGAAGGCGGCCACGCCGCGGTGGCGGCAACTGCGACCACCGCCAGGGTGCCTGCCGAGCCGGGTGGCGCCAAACTCGCCTCGGGCTACACGGGGGCCGCCGGTGCGGCCGGCTCCGTCAGCGCCGGTGACAAACTCTCGGGTGCCGGCGGCGGCGGCGGCGCAACCGCGGTCGGCTCAGGCGGTGGCGGCGGCGGCGAAAGTCCGGGGCAAACCGAACATCCCCCGCAGCGCGGCACCCTTGGCGGTGGCGGTGGCGGCGGCGAAGGCACCAGCAGCGAGTGCGATCCCGGTGCCCGCGGCGGCCACGGCTACATCGCCTTGCGCCGAATATGACGAGAATCTACTAGTCAGTCAACGGGGAAAAGGCGCATCCCCTGTAGGAGCGAGCTTGCTCGCGATAAGCCGCTATCGCGAGCAAGCTCGCTCC
>NZ_JASJPC010000044.1:0-54006 GCF_031426875.1 Sulfuritalea sp. | reverse complement strand
GTCCCGGATCGTGAAATCGGGTCGTCGGCTGAACTCAAGTCCGACAGGCTGCTAGGCGATCTGGCCGGTGGCAGCTTCCAGAGCGTCGCCTATGGCGTAAACAGCGACGGCTCGGTGGTCGTAGGGAGGGGCACCAGCGCCAGCGGCCAAGAGGCTTTCCGCTGGACTCAGGCGGGTGGCATGCAGCGTATCGCCGATTGGCTGGCGGCCGCCGGCGTAACTGTCGCGCCGGGTTACACCATGACTGTTGCAAAGGGTGTATCGGCTGATGGAGCTGTCGTGGTCGGTGAAAGCTCCGGCCCCAGCGGCTCAGAGGCCTTCATCGCCCGTATCTCGGCCATAGGCAGTGGCGCGATCACTATATCGGATGTGCAAGCCAGCCTCGGCGCTGCCGCCACCGGTGGCGGCATGGCGCTCTCGGCCGTCGGCACGGCGCTCAACGGCGCCCACAGCCGGCCGCTGGCACGGCGCGTGGCGGCAGGGAAGAAGGCCTTCTGGGTGGCCGGCGACTGGGGCACGGATGACCACGGCTCGCGTTCCGGCGACCTGGGCCTGGCGGAAGTCGGGCTGGGCCAGAACTTCGGTCCTCTGCAACTCAGCCTGTCGCTCGGTCAGACCTGGGCCAAGCAGGATCTGACCCTGAACGGCCGCGCCAAATCGGACGGCACTTATGTCATGGCCGAGGCGCTGGTGCCCTTGCGCATGGATACCGCCAACTCCGGCCTGATCGCCACCATCGGCGCCTATGTTCATCGCGGCGATGCCGACCTGCGGCGCGGCTACCTGAATGCCGGTGTGCAGGACTTCTCCAGCGGCAAGCCCGGCGCCGACACCTGGGGCCTGCGCGCCCGGCTAGATTGGGAGAACGCCGCGACCCTGGCCGGTGCCGGCCTCACGCCCTACGTCGATCTCGGTTACAACGAAGCCAAGATCGCCGCCTACACCGAAACCGGCGGTGGCTTCCCGGCACAGTTCAACGCGCGCAAGGAGACGGCCACCGAACTGCGCCTCGGATTGAACGCCAGCAAGCCCATCCTTAACAATGCGCGCCTGGTCGGCACGCTGGAAGCAGCGCATCGCTTCGAGGGCAGCGGCGCCCGCACTGTCGGCCAGGTGGTCGGCCTGTTCGGCTTCGACCTCGCCGGCCCGGCGATCAAGCAGGATTGGCTGCGCGCCGGTGTCGGTATCGAAGGCAAATTGGGTGACGGCACGGGGGCGCTGATGCTCAACCTGACGACCCAGGGCGAAGCGCCCAATGCCTGGCTGGCGGCGTCGTGGCAGACCGCGTTCTGAATGCGGCCAGTTTCCAGCGCACGACAGGGGCTGGTGCATTCTTTATCCCATATCCGAATTCTCGATGCCCTATTGTTCGCCGGGCTGATGGTACTCGGGCAATGGCTTTCGATTCACGGCAAGGCGGTTTCGTCGTATTTGTTCAACGGACATGACTCGCTGACGCGACCTGGCCCCAACCCTATAGCCATAAACGCAGTAGTACTGCTGGCGGCAGGCCTGTTTGCGGCCATTCGCTATGTGGACTGGAGCGGACGACGAAAGGTACTGACCGCAGTTTTCATGTGCGTCATGTCACCCATCGCAGTGATTGGCAACGATACGCCATCCAGCCTGGTGTTCTTTCTGCACCTGCTCTTCCTTGCCCTCGTGACTGGCGTTGTCTGGGCGGAAACCTTGATGGACGGGGTGCATGAGGCGCGATATTGGGAGTTGCTGTTCGAGTACGCCGTGAAGGCTGCACAACTGCTGATTGGGGTGTTTACTGCGCTGGCGGCCGTGCTTCAGGTCATCTCGAACATCAATAAAGAAGCCTCGATGGGCTTCATCACGACGCTCGCCTATCCGACCATGGTAATCGGGCTGGCACTGTTTTTCTTCTTCTACTGGGTGATGGAACCAACCTGGCAGCGGATAGGAGAGCACTACCGCAAAAGCTCCCGGCGAAACGGAGCACGCATGCGACCATTAAAGCCGCGGAAACGATAGCCCCGGCGGCTTTTCATTCCCTGTTCCCGAGCCTACAATGGCAAAGTCTGCCATCTCCGCTGGAGCCTCTTATGTCCCTCAATGTTTCCTTACCACCGGAGCTAGAAAGCCGGGTGCGCCGTCATGTCGAATCCGGCCTCTATGGTTCCGCCAGTGAAGTGATTCGCGAAGCCTTGCGCCTGTTCGAGGCATATCAGAACGTGCAAGCGGCGAATCTGGCAGCGCTCAAAGCGGATATCGACCAGGGGGTCGCCGACATCTCAGCCGGACGAATCAAGGAGCTTGATGTCGAGTCGATCAAGCAGCGCGGCCGTGCGACGCTCGCCGCGCGTGAATCGGCGGCTTGATGGCTACCCTGCGCTATACCGATAGCGCCGAGAACGATCTCCTTGAAGCCTGGCTGTTCATCGCCGAAGACAATCCGCAAGCCGCCGACCGGGTGGTCGACACCATCGATCGGGAAGCGCGACATCTGCTTGCTCATCCACTCATGGGGCGCCAGCGTCCGGAACTTGCGGAAGGGCTGCGTAGCTGGCCTACCACGACGCCTTACCTGCTGTTCTATTTCGCCGATACCAAGGGAATCTTGATCGCGCGGGTTTTGCACCACGCGCGGGATATCGCCGCGATGGAAGAATGGCCGCACGATTGACCTTGCCCTGCCGTAAAGCGAAGAGTTGGTGCTGGCGAGACGGCGAGTATTGGTCTTGCTGATCAGGAAATGTCAATGAACCCCGCCGACCACTTCTCGGGCCACGCCGCGGATTACGCCAAGGCGCGACCCTCCTATCCGCCGGAACTGTTCGCCTGGCTCGCGCAGCGATGCGCCGGCCGCGATCTGGCCTGGGATTGCGGCACCGGCAACGGCCAGGCGGCGCAGGCGCTGGCCGGGCATTTCCAACGCGTCCATGCCACCGATCTTTCCGCCACGCAGGTGGCGCAGGCCGAGCCCCACCCGCGCATCGACTATCGCGTCGCAGCGGCCGAAACCAGCGGCCTGAACGACCGCTGCTGCGATCTGGCGACGGTTGCCCAGGCCCTGCACTGGTTCTGCAACGAGACTTTCTATGCCGAAGTGAGGCGCGTGCTCAAGCCGGGCGGACTGTTCGCTGCCTGGACCTACACGCTGCTGCGGGGCGAGCCGGCACTCAACGCCATCGTCGAGGATTTCTACCGCAACACGGTCGGCCCCTGGTGGCCACCGGAGAGACGCTGGGTGGATTTGGCCTACCGCGAGATGCCCTTTCCCTTTGCCGACATCGCCACGCCAAAACTCGAAATCCGCCTGGAATGGACCCGCGACGACCTGCTCGCCTACTTGCGCACCTGGTCGGCGACCCAGCGCTACATCAAGGAACTCGGCAGCGATCCCTGCATCGAACTCGGTGAGCGCCTGCGCGATATCTGGCCGCAAAGCGACAGCCGAAAGTCCATAATCTGGCCCATCGCGCTTCGCTGCGGGAGACTCGAATGAATACTGAACTGGCAACACTGGGCGGCGGCTGCTTCTGGTGCCTCGAAGCCGCTTTCGTGCAACTTGCCGGAGTCGAGTCGGTGGTCTCGGGCTATGCCGGCGGCGGCATGCCCGATCCGGACTACCGCAGCGTATGCGACGGCGACACCGGCCACGCCGAAGTCGTCGAAGTACGCTTCAATCCTGAGGTCATCGACTACGGCACTTTGCTAAAGGCCTTCTTCGCGATTCACGATCCGACCACGCCGAACCGACAGGGCAACGATGTCGGCAGCCAGTACCGCTCGGTGATCTTCACCCACGGCGACCAACAGGAAAAAGTCGCCAGGGAATTGATCGCGGAACTCGCGGCCGCGAAGATCTGGCCCGCGCCCATAGTCACCGCCGTGTCGCCAGCGCCAACTTTCTGGCCGGCCGAGGATTATCACCAGAACTACTACGCCAACAATCCGCAGCAGGGATATTGCCAGGCAGTCGTCGCACCCAAAGCGGCCAAGCTGCGCAAAGTGTTTGCCGGCCGGCTCAAGACCTGATAGGAAGCCTGGCTATTCGGCGTCCGGCTGCAGCGCTGGCACCGATTGCGCAAACGCCGGCAGCGTCAAGCAGTGTTCGTGAATCCGCATCACCGTCGGCACATGATCGAGTTTCGCCTTGAAGCGCTGCGCATTGAATATCTGCGGCACCAGGCAGATGTCGGCCAGGGTCGGGGTATCGCCATGGCAGCAGGCGCTGGTGCGCGTATCGCCCGCAAGCAGGGCCTCGACCGTGGCCAGCCCGGTTTCCACCCAGTGGCAGTACCAGGCGTCGCGCTGCGCTTCGGTGACGCCCAACGTCTTGCGCAGATACGCCAGCACGCGCAGATTGTTGAGCGGATGGATCTCGCAGGCGATCGCCAGCGCCAGCGCCCGCACTCGCGCCCGCCCGACCGCATCGGGCGGCAGCAGCGCGGGCTGCGGCCTGGTCTCATCGAGGTATTCGATGATGGCCAGCGACTGGGTGAGGACCGTGCCATCGTCTTCTTCGAGCACCGGCACCAACGCAGCAGGGTTGATCGCCTTGAACGCCGCCGCAAACTGCTGCCCCCCGCCCTGCAGCAGATGGACCGACACATACTCGTAATCAAGCTGCTTCAGGGCCAGCGCGATGCGCACGCGAAAGCTGGCGGAGCTGCGAAAGTAGTTATGGAGCTTCATGGCCATCCTGCAAAAAATACAATTTAAGGGGTTTGCACTCGCCTGCTCAGGCGAAGCAAGTGTCCGTCGCTGAGCCTAGAATGACAGCACTATAACGCCGCGCAATTCGATGCCCAAGTCCCAGGCCACCACCATCGTCCCTTGTCTCACGCAAACCGGCCGGGTCTGTGCCGTCCTGTCGGTGCTGTTCCTGCTGCCGGCAGCAGTCGCGGCGGTACCCGAGCCGAGCCTGCGCCGCAGCGAACAGATCGACCTGCGCCGTCTGGGCAAGGTGTCGGAGGACGAGCGTTCGGTGCTGCGTATCGAGTGGCGCGTCGGGCTGACCGGCGTCGACGAAGCGAACAGCGTGCAGGAAATGCTCGACAATTTGCGGCGCATCGAGCAAACCATGGTCGCGGTCAGTCTCCTGGTGCGCAACATGCCGACCCACAAGCCGGTCGCGGCGCCTGTCGCGGCAGAGCCCGCGCCAGCGGATAACGGCGGCACGCGTCTGATGGTGGCCAATCTCGCGGCGGCAGGCCTGGTCGCCCTCTGGTGGTTCCGTCGGCGCAAGTCCGCCGCACCGACGGCGAAGGCAGCCGGTGCACGGAAGGACAGCCCCCCCGGCAAGGCTTCACCCGATGCAGCCTCACCGACCGAGGTGCAAGCATCCCCCTTCGCACAGGCAATGCAGGGCCTGAAGACTGCGCCGCGGATCGAGCCCCGCGTGCCGAGCGAAGACGTGCATGCCGCAGCCGTCGAGACTGCCGCCGCGCCGTCGCCGGCCGCAAACACAGCGGCCGCTCCATTGCCGACGGCCACGCCCGTCGAAGTCGACTTTTCGCTGGAACACGCCGATCCCGAATCCGTGACAAGGGCGGCTGCCAGACAGCCTGCTGCATCCGCCAGCGCTCCTGTCCGCGCCGCCTCCGGCCCGCCGGAAACCGGTCTCGAACCCACGCTGCAACTGGCCGAGATCATGTTGTCCATGGGGCTCGAACAGGGTGCCGCGCAAGCCCTGGTCGAATACACCGAAGCCAACCCGCGCCATGCCCTCTACCACTGGCTGAAACTGCTCGGCATCTACCGCAAGCGGGGGCTCAACCGGGAGTTCGCGGAAACTGCCGAGCAACTGCGCAAGAACTTCAACATTCAGGCGGAATTCTCGGCCGGCACCGACACCGGCGAAGCACCGACGCTGGAGAAGTATTCCCGCGTGGCGGAGCATGTGCAGAAAATCTGGGCGCAGCCGCAGGAGTGCATCGATTATCTGCGGCACCTGCTGGAAGACAATCGCGACGGTGCGCGCGCGGGCTTCCAGCAATCGGTGGCGGAGGAAATCATGCTGCTGATCGAAATCCTCAAGGAAGAAACTTCCGACCCCGCTCAGGCAGCCGCGACGTAGCGCTCGACGATCTGGTCGATGGCGCCGAAGATGCTGGCGCCGTCGTCGCCCAGCATCTCGATCCTGACATGGTCGCCAAAATGCATGAAGGGTGTCTTGGGTTTTCCGGTTTCTATGGTCTCGTACATCCTGAGCTCGGCGATACAGCAATAGCCGACACCGCCATTTTCCACCGAGGAACCGAACAGGCCGCCCTGCTTGTTCGACACCGTTCCTGAACCGATCACCGAACCGGCTTCGAGTTCGCGCGTCTTCGCCAGGTGCGCGATCAGTTGGGCAAAATCGAAAGTCATGTCCATGCCGGCGTTCGGTTTGCCGAAAGGCTCGCCGTTCAAGGCGACAGTCAGCGGCAAATGCAGCTTGTTGTCCTTCCATGCCGTCCCCAGTTCATCGGGCGTGACGGCCACCGGCGAAAATGCCGAGGCGGGTTTCGACTGCAGGAAGCCAAAGCCCTTGGCCAGTTCGGCGGGAATCAGATTGCGCAGGCTGACATCATTCACCAGCATCAGCAGGCGAATCTGCTGCGCGCACTGGCGGGGCGAGGCGCCCAGCGGCACGTCGCCGGTCACCACCGCCACCTCGGCCTCGAAGTCGATGCCCCAGGCCTCGTCGCAGGCCAGCACCGGATCGCAGGGACCGACGAAGCTGTCGGAGCCGCCCTGGTACATCAGCGGATCGACCAGTAATTCCGGCGGCAGCTCGGCGCCGCGGGCCTTGCGCACCAGTTCGACATGATTGATGTAGGCCGACCCGTCGGCCCACTGGTAGGCGCGCGGCAGCGGGCTGTGGCACTGCGCCGGGTCGAAGGACATGGCATGGCGGGCGCTTTGTTGCGTGGCGCCGGCGTTGAGCATGTCGGACACCTGCTGCAGCCGCGGCAGCACCTGGTGCCAGTTGTCCAGCGCCTGCTGCAGGGTGCCCGCGATGCCGCCCACGGTCTGGCAATGCGCGAGATCGCGACTGACCACCACCAGCGTGCCGTCGCGACCGCCCTGTTTCAAGGTGGCCAGTTTCACGGTTTGCTTCCCGCCGGCGCATGGCTGCCGTCGTGCATCCAGCGCGCGTGCCGGGGCGCCTTGCGCGTCCGCGCCCATTCATTGAGCATGTCCCACTTGACGTCGTCGAGGCGCTGCATCATTTCCGGCGTTGCGGTATTGAAGGCGAGCTCCAGGCGATGGCCGCTCGGATCGAAGAAATAGATCGACCTGAAAATCGTGTGATCGGTGGGCCCGACGACCTCGATGCCGTCCGCTTCGAGGCGGGCCTTGGCGGCCAGCATTTCCTCCATGCTGCCGACTTCCAGTGCCAGGTGCTGGGTCCAGCTCGGCGTGTTCGGATCGCGCCCCATCTCCGGCTGGGCCGGCAGTTCGAAGAAAGCCAGGATGTTGCCGGCGCCGGCGTCGAGGAAGATGTGCATGTAGGGATCGGGCGCCTTGGTCGACGGCACTTCGTCTTCGGCGATCGCCAGGATGAAACCCATCTTCAGGTACTTGCCATACCACTCGACGGTTTCCTTGGCGTCCTTGCAGCGATAGGCGACGTGATGCACTTTGCGGACCAGACTGGCGGACATGTTCAGACTCCTTCGCGGGCAATGTTCAGGGCTTCGCGCAGCGTGCCGATGTCGCCGACATGGTTGGCGAGCAGCAGGATCAGCCTTGCGTTGAGCAGTTCGGATTGCTCGTCGGACAGGTCGCGGTGCGTGTTGATGAGCATTTCGTAGAAATCGTCGGCGGGCGTATAGGCGTTGAAGTAGCGCTTGCCGGCTTCGGAAAAGTTCGGATTCAGATTGAGTGCCATGGCACCTCCCGCAGAGCCGTCTCAAGGGAGGTGCGCGCCCCCGCGGGGGGCAGCGAGGTGAATTTTCGAGCGTGGGGGTTCATATTGCTTTCTCCTCTCAGGCGTTGCAGGTCGCTTTTGCGACGGCTGATTTAACCTTCGCCACATCGAACGTGCGCCAGCGCGCGGCGACATGCTGGTCGGGGCGCAGCAGGTACAACGTACCCGGCTGCGCGTCGTAGCGTCGGGCGGCGACGCCGTGCGCATCGACCAGATGCGGAATATTGCCGCCGACGCTGCCCGGCCTCGCCGAGATCACCCGTGGCTGTACTGCAATGCCGCCGCCGGAAAGGCTGGACAAAGCCTCTATCGTCGCCGCGTCAAGCTGCTGCGGATCGTCGACAAAGTAAAGCGCGGTGAAGCGGTGGCCGACCTTGTTGTGCAGCCAGCCATCCTCTCCGTTTTCCACAACCGGCGCATCGTCCATCGGCGCTCCGGGCACCATGCGGCCGGCAAATGTGTCGCCCGCGCAGTCCGGCGTATTGAGGCTGGATGCAGTAAGAAAAGCCGGCACCGAAAGCCGCCCGGAATTGACCAGAGCGCGGCCGAAAGCGTGATCCTTCGCCAGGCCCAGCACGGCATTGCGGAAAGTCCGGCTGACCTTGCTCTTGGGCGTGATGAAATCCGTCGAGCGGGTCGAGTTCAGCAGGTTCTCGTCGGCGGCGTAGATGCGTTCCTCGGAATAGCTGTCGAGCAGCGCCGCGGGCGCGAGGCCAGAGATGACCAGCTTCAGCTTCCAGCCCAGATTGTCGGCGTCCTGCAGGCCGGAGTTGGCGCCGCGGGCGCCGAAGGGCGAGACCTGATGCGCGGCATCGCCGATGAAGATCACATTGCCGTGGTTGAAGCGCCCCATGCGGCGGCACTGAAAGGTGTAGACGCTGACCCATTCCAGTTCGAATTCGCGCTCGGGTTTGTCAACTGCGCCATCCAGTGCGCCGAGCAGGGCCTTGATCCGCGGCAGCACGTTCTCCGGTTTCTTAGCCTCTTCCGGATCGGCGTCCCAGCCCAGCTGAAAGTCGATGCGATAGACGCTGTCGGTCTGCCGGTGCAGCAACACCGACTGCCCCGGATGGAAAGGCGGATCGAACCAGAACCAGCGTTCGGAGGGGAATTCGGCCTTCATCACGACGTCGGCGATGAGGAAGCGGTCCATGAAGATCTTGCCTTCGACTTCGAGACCGAGCATGCGACGTATCGGACTGCGCGCACCGTCGGCGGCGATCAGCCAGTCGGTTTCGACGGTGTAGAAGCCGTCCTCGGTTTCCACCTTGAGCGTGACGGTCTGGCCGGCCTGCGCCACCGAGACCACCTTGTTCTTCCAGCGCAGCTCGATGTCCGGCCGCGCCGCGGCGCTCGCCGCCAGGTACTCTTCGAGGTAGTACTGCTGCAGGTTCACCATGCCTGGGCGATGGTGATCCGGCTCGGGAACCAGATTGAAGTTGTACACCTCCTCCTCGCGAAAGAAGGTGCGCCCGACGTTCCAAGACACGCCCTTGGCGCAGACCGCATCGCCGACGCCGTAGCGGTCGAGGATTTCCAGCGCCCGCTTGGCGTAGCAGACGCCGCGCGAACCGATCGAGACGGTGTCGTCTTCGTCCAGCAGCAATACCGGCAGACCTTGCTGTTGCAGGTCGAGTGCGGCGGCCAGGCCGACCGGACCGGCGCCGACCACCACCAGCGGCACTTTCAGCGTCTTGCCGCTGGCGATTTCAGGCGGCCGGCGGTACTCGAACTTCGGGTAGTTGTAGGTCTTCAGCATGGCGCCATTCCATTCCGCCTTGCGGCCTCAGACCGCCTGCAGCGCATGCCACATTTCCTGATCGCGCTCGGCCGTCCAGATACGCGGATCCCTGATGCCAGACGCCTCGTCGTGGGCCCGCGTCACATCGAAGGGCAGGCAATGCTCGTAGATGAACACGCTGGCGAATTTCGGGTCCATGTTCTTGCGCGTATGCGCCATGCATGCCGCCAGATCCATACCTTGGGCCACGGCTTCCTGTGCGCTGCGATACAGCGTGGACACGAAGTCGCGCGTGTAGGCCAAGCCTTGCTGGACGCGCTGCGGATTCATCAGCGCCGGGCCGCGACCGGGAATCATCTTTTCCGGGTGCAGGGCGGCCAGCGCGTCGAGCGTCGCCGGCCAGTCGGCGAGGTAGGCGTCGCCCGTGTAGCAGGCGGCATCGGCCTCGACCAGATCGCCGGAGAACAGGATCTTCTGCTGCGGCAGCCAGACCACCGTGTCGCCCTTGGTGTGGCCGCGACCCATATGCATGATCTGCACTTCGAGATCGCCCATCCACAGGGTCATCGCCTTGTCGAACACCACGGTCGGCCAGGTCAGGCCGGGCACGCTCTCGACCGCGTTGAACAGGCGCGGGAAGCGCCCGATCTCGGAATCCATGTCCTGCTGGCCGCGCTCGACGATCAATTCGCGCGTCTGCCGCGAGGCGATGATGTCCTGCAAGCCTTCGCGCTTGTAGCCCGAGGCGCCCAGCACGCGCACGGCGTGGTAATGGGTCAGCGTGACGTACTTGATCGGCTTGTCGGTGATCTGGCGTACATGGCGGATCACGTCTTGGGCCATGACCGGCGTTGCCGTGGCGTCGATGATCATCACCGCATCGTCGCCGACGATCACGCCGGTGTTGGGATCGCCCTCGGCGGTATAGGCCCAGGCATTGTCCGAGAGTTGCTCGAAACTGACTTTCTTCTGTTCGAGGTCAGCGTGCGAGGCAAATTTTTTGTCGCTCATGGGGGTTCCTTGGCTATGATCAGAGATTTACTTGTTCGTAACTCAGTTCCTCTTATCGTAATCATCAATACTTTAACTGTCAAGCTTTACCGCTGCTGCCGCACTCCCGGAACTCAGCGGGTCGGCTGTGCATTCGCCGGTGCCCCAACTGGGCTGCGCAGGATGGCCGAGGCCTGGCGATAGGCTTGCAGCGCCTCCTTGCGGCGACCGGCGCTTTCCAGCTCGCGGGCGCGGCGCAACCAGTCGTCGGCGCCCGCTCCGGATGCAGGCGCCGTATCGCCAGCACCAACTCCCGGACTGGCGCCGCCCGGGGCTTTCGCCGATTCACCGGGAATCGCCGGCGTGGCGTAGTTCAGCGCCGCCGACTGGGAACCGGGTTTGTCACGGCGAGCGGTGATGACCATCCCGCTCGCGGCGCGGGCCGATGCGGCAACGGGTTTTCTTGCCGCATCGGCCCGGCGAATTACGGCGAGCGCCGCGCGGTAGAGTCGCAGCGCCTCGTCGCGCCGCCCGGCGGCCTCCATGCCGCGGGCCTGTGCCATCAGCGAGTCGGCGCGATCCGGCACGGCCTGCGAACGCACGGCGGTCCCCCAGGATGCGGTCGGCCGCGCTGCAACGGCGGGAAAACCCTCGGCACCGGCGATTTCGCGGGCTATGGTCAGGTTGTTGTGGCGCATCGCCCAGCGCAGCGCATCGTCGCCCCACTCGTTGACGATGTCGCGGCGGGCGCCGACAGCCAGCAAACGCTTCGCGATCGCCTCTTGTCCTTCGCGCGCCGCCATCATCAGCGGCGTCGAACCGTTGGTGGACAGCGCATTGATGTCGGCACCCTGCTCCAGCAGATAGCTCACCACCTCCGCATGGCCGGCGAACACGGCGTAATGCAGGGCCACCCACTCCTTGCCCTGGCGATTCACGCTGGCGCCATGCTCGACCAGCCAGCGCACGGCTGGCAGATGCCCTTTCCAGGCTGCGTGCTGCAGCGCCTGCTCGCCGACGGTATTGACCTTGTTGATGTCGGCGCCGCGCGAGACGAACAGTTCCATCATCGGGACATTGCCTTCCCAGGCCGCGATCATCAGCCCGCTGCCGATCACCCGGCCCTCGAAATCCGGCGCCAGGCCTGCATCCAGCCATTCGCGCGCAGCGGACAGGTCGCCGCTTTCGATGGCAATGGTGAATCGCGCCGCGTCGGGCAGGGTCGCGGCACGCAAGGGCGCGATGGTGATCAGCAGGATCAGCAGGAAGGAAAGAATTTTCATGGCGAGCAGTATAGAGAATGGGAATGACCGGCAAACCCCTAGAATCGTTCCAATGCCGCTCCATGTCGCCCTGCTGCTGAGCCTCGCGCTGCACGCCGCCGTGATCGTCGCACCGATCTGGCTGGCGGTCAGGCCACCCTTGCCGCAGGCCAGCATCGAAGCGCGCCTGATCCCTGCGCCGCCACCGGCCGCCGCGGCGGAAACGGTCAGCACCGAAGCCGCCGACAGCGCCGCAAATCCGCAGCCGCCGCTGGCGCCCCGCACGTTGCAGGGCAGTTCATTGCGCCGCGCGCAAACGGCGCTGTCCGCGCATCTGTTCTATCCGCCCGAAGCCATCGCGCAGGGCCTCGAAGGCGAAGTCATCCTGCTGCTGGTCCTTGCCGACGGCGGCAAGTTGATCTCGGCAACGGTGGCGCGCAGTTCCGGCCACGGCCTGCTCGATCAGGCGGCACTCGACGCCGCACGCCGCATCGGCGCCCTGCCGGGCAACCCGCGGCAAACCCTGTTTCCGGTCAGATTCCGCCTGCAGTGATCATCCGTAGCGGGGCTTCATCATCCGTAGCGGGGCTTCATCATCCGTAGCGGCGAGGTCAGCGTCTTTTGCTGGCCCGCCCGCTACGCATCCACAGCGAAGCGGGCAGGGTCTTGTCCTGCCCCTTCTTGCTGTGCAGGGGTCTCATCAGGGGCTTCATCATCCGTAGCGGCGAGGTCAGCGTCTTTCGCTGGCCCGCCTGCTACGCAGGGGCTTCATCAGACCGGGTTGTCGATATCGACAAACTCACAATCGATGCCGAATTTTTCCGCCAGATGCGCACCCAGCGCCATCACGCCGTAGCGCTCGGTCGCATGGTGGCCGGCGGCGATATAGGCCATGCCGGTTTCGCGCGCCAGATGGACGGTCTGCTCGGAGATCTCGCCCGAGATGAAGACGTCGGCGGCGGCGGCCAGCGCCGCCTCGAAGTAGCCCTGGGCGCCTCCGCTGCACCAGGCAATGCGTGCCACCTTGCGCCCCGGATCGCCGATCAGCAGCGGTGCGCGACCCAGCGCCCGCTCGATCTGCCGCGCCAGCTCGCCGGCAAGAGTTGGCGCTGGCGGCACGCCGATAAAGCCGATGTCCTGCTCGCCGAAGCGGCCGCTGACGGTCCAGCCCAGGCGCGCTGCCAATTGCGCGTTGTTGCCCAGCGTGGCGTGGGCATCGAGCGGCAAATGGAAGGCGAACAGGTTGATGTCGTGCGCCAGCAGCCGCGCCATGCGCTGCCGGCGGAAGCCGGTGACGCGGCCATCCTCGGCTTTCCAGAACCAGCCGTGATGCACCAGCAGCGTATCGGCGCCGCGCTCGATGGCCGCCTCGATCAGCGCCTGGCTGGCGGTAACGCCGCAGACGACTCGCTGCACGCGCTCGCAGCCTTCCACTTGCAGGCCGTTTGGGCAATAATCGCGAAAGCTCGCGGCATCCATCAGACCATCCAGATAGGCGCGAAGATCCTCACGCAACACCGCATCACCCGGCATCATTTACCTCCACAAAATTAAATTATGCGCCGCCTCTGGCTGATTTTTGCCCAAACCATCACAGTTTGCGTAGCTATCCTGTTTGTCGTGAAGACGCTCAAGCCGGAGTGGCTCGCCCAATGGCCCGGCGAGGGCACGCGCGTCGCCGCAGTGGCGACGGTGCTCGAAGCGCCTGCCGGCAGCTCGGCGCTGCGCCAGGGTTCCTATGCCGATGCGGCGAAGAAGGCGCTTCCGGCGGTGGTGCATATTTTTACCAGCCAGGAAGTCAAGGGCGCGCGCCATCCCTTCATCAACGATCCGATCTTCCGGCATTTCTTCGGCGACCGCTTCGGCGAAGAGTCGCAGCGCCGTTCCGGGCTGGGCAGCGGCGTGGTGGTCTCGCCCGAAGGCTACATCCTGACCAATTTCCATGTGGTCGACGGCGCCGACGAAATCGAGGTCGCGCACAACGACGGGCGCAAGTACAAGGCGCGCGTGGTCGGCTCCGACCCCGAATCCGATCTCGCCGTGCTGCGCATTCCCGCCGATCACCAGTTGCCGGTGATCGCCTTCGGCAGCAGCGACACGCTGCGCGTCGGCGATGTGGTGCTGGCCATCGGCAATCCCTTCGGTGTTGGGCAGACCGTCACTTCGGGCATAGTCTCCGCACTCGGTCGCTCGCACCTGGGCATCAACACTTTCGAGAACTTCATCCAGACCGACGCCGCGATCAATCCCGGCAATTCGGGCGGCGCCCTGGTCGATTCCAACGGCCACCTGATCGGCATCAACACGGCGATCTATTCGCAAAGCGGCGGCTCGATGGGCATCGGCTTCGCCATTCCGGTCTCGCTGGCAAGAAGCGTGATGGAACAGATCATCAAGACCGGCGGCGTGACGCGCGGCTGGGTCGGCATCGAAGTGCAGGAGCTGACGCCGGAACTCGCCGAATCCTTCAAGTTGTCGGGCACCGACGGCACGCTGATCGCCGGCGTAATGCGCGGCAGTCCGGCCGACAAGGCCGGCATCAAGCCCGGCGATGTGCTGACGCAGGTCAACGGCAAGCTGGTGAAGGACGCTCAGGTGATGCTGGAACTGATTGCCGCGCTGGTGCCGGGCACCAGCGCACGCTTCGACCTGAAGCGCGAAGGCCGCGACGTCAAGGTCGAAGTCGCCATCGGCAAGCGGCCGAAGCCGCCGAAGGAAGAATAGCCGCAAGCCGTTCGCGGCGCCCGCGGTTTAAAAGCGGCTACCTGAGCGCGGCGTTGAGCGCCTCCAGGGCCTTGCTGCCGGGACAAAGGTAGGCATCGCCGAGCTGGTTGAGCGGCTTCTCCACGGTATTCAGGTGGCGATGCAATTCCTCGGCGCTGCTGTCGACGTAGAGCAGGCCGGTGACGATCTCGCCCAGGGCGTGGCGTTCCTGCAGATGGTTCATCGCCCCGACCCGATCCGAGGGATCGTAATCCGTGTCCAGCTTGCGCAGGTGCAGTATCGAGCCGTCATGCTGCACGATCCGGCGCAATTCGCCGGGAGCGTAGGAGGTATTGATCTGGTCGCGCGGCAGGATCACGTCGAGGCGATTCACGGCATCGTTGTGTTCGCGCACGTAATCGTAGCTCTTGGTCGAGCCGGCATGGTTGTTGAACGTCACGCAGGGGCTGACGACGTCGATGAAAGCCGGACCGCGGTGGCGCAACGCGCCCTTGATCAGCGGTATCAGCTGTTCCTTGTCGCCCGAGAAACTGCGCGCGACATAGCTGGCGCCGAGCTGCAGTGCCAGCGCGACCAGGTCGATCGGCGTGTCGTTGTTCACCACGCCGCGCTTGCTCTTCGAACCCTTGTCTGCCGTGGCCGAAAACTGCCCCTTGGTCAGGCCGTAGACGCCGTTGTTTTCGACGATGTAAGTCATGTTCACGCCGCGGCGCATGGCGTGGGCGAACTGGCCGATGCCGATCGAGGCCGAATCGCCGTCGCCGGAGACGCCCATGTAGATCAGGTCGCGGTTGGCCAGCGCGGCGCCGGTCAGCACCGACGGCATACGGCCGTGGGTGGTGTTGAAGCCGTGCGAGGCGCCGAGGAAATAATCCGGCGTCTTCGACGAGCAGCCGATGCCGGACAGTTTGGCTACCTTGTGCGGCTCGATGTCGAGGTCGAAGCAGGCCTGCACCACTGCGGCGCTGATCGAATCGTGGCCGCAACCGGCGCATAGCGTCGAGATGGCGCCTTCATAATCGCGGCGGGTGTAGCCGAGCGTGTTGCGCGGCGCATCGGCGCGCAGCAGTTTGGGTTTGGCGAGATAGGTCATGAGGCCACCTGTTTGCGAATGGGGGTCACCTTGTGTTCGGACAGCGCGTCGGCGATCCTGCCGGAAATGAAGCGGGCGGTGATCGGCGTACCGTCGTAGTGCAGCACGCGGATCAGGCGTTTCGGATCGATCTCGCCTTCATTGATCAGCAGCATGCGCAACTGGCCGCTTTCGTTCTGCTCGACGACGAAGACGTGGTCATGTTCATCGATGAACTCGATCACCTCGTCGGCAAACGGGAAGCCGCGCACGCGCATGATATCGACGTGAACGCCCTGCGCTTCGAGCAAGGCAAATGCCTCGGCCATGGCCGGACTGGTCGAGCCGTAGTAGATCGCGCCGAAGCGGCTGGGTTGCGACGCGCGCTGCACCACCGGCGCCGGCACCAGTTTCTTGGCCGTCTCGAGCTTGTGCCGCAAGCGCTCCATGTTATAGACGTAGTCGGTCCCCGCCTCGCTGTACTTGGCGTAGGCATTGCGCGTGGTGCCGCGGCTGAAGAAGGCGCCCTTGGTCGGGTGCGTGCCGGGAATCGTGCGCCAGGGAATGCCGTCGCCATCGACATCGAGATAGCGGCCGAAGGTCTTGCCGGCATCCAGCTGCTCGGCGCTCATCACCTTGCCGCGATCGTAGCGGCGCTGGTCGTCCCACTCGAAAGGCCGCGACAGGCGATCGTTCATGCCGATGTCGAGGTCGAGCATGACGAACACCGGGGTTTGCAAACGTTCCGCGAGATCGAAGGCCTGGGCGCCGAGCGTGAAACACTCGTAGGGATCCTCGGGAAACAGCAGCACGTGCTTGGTGTCGCCGTGGGATGCGTAGGCGCAGGAAATCAGGTCGGATTGCTGGGTGCGGGTCGGCATGCCGGTGGAAGGCCCGCCACGCTGCACGTCGAAAACCACCACCGGTACCTCGGCGAAATAGGCCAGCCCGAAGAACTCCTGCATCAGGGAGATGCCGGGGCCCGAGGTCGCCGTAAACGCGCGCGAACCGTTCCAGGCCGCGCCGATCACCATGCCGATCGAGGCCAGCTCGTCCTCGGCCTGGACGATCGCGTAACGGGCCATGCCGTTGTCGGGATCGGTACGGTACTTGCGGCAGTAGTTGCCGAAGGACTCGATCACCGAGGTGGATGGCGTGATCGGGTACCAGGCGGCCACCGTGGCACCGCCATAGACGGCGCCCAGGCCGCAGGCGTCGTTGCCATTGATGAATATCTGGTCGCCGACGCCATTCGACCGCTCGACGCGCAGACCGATGGGGCAGGAAAGATTCGCCTGGGCATGGTCGTAGCCCAGCTTGAGAGCGTTGACGTTGGCGCCGATCAGCTTGTCCTTGCCGCGGTATTGATCGGCAATCAGCTTCTCGACCACGGCGAAGTCCATGCCCAGCAGCGCCGTGAGGGCGCCGACGTACATGATGTTCTTGAACAGCTGGCGCTGGCGCGGATCGCTGTACTCGCGGTTGCAGATCTCGGTCAGCGGGATGCCCAGCACCGTGATGTCCTCGCGAAAGCGCGAACGCGGCAGCGATTTCGTCGAGTCGTAAAACAGATAGCCGCCGGCCTCGATCTCGGCGATGTCGCGGTCCCAGGTCTGCGGATTCATCGCCACCATCAGGTCACAACCGCCGCGGCGGCCGAGCCAGCCGGCGCCCGAGACGCGCATTTCGTACCAGGTGGGCATGCCCTGGATGTTCGACGGAAAAATATTGCGCGGCGCCACCGGCACGCCCATGCGCATGATGGCGCGCGCGAACAGTTCGTTGGCCGAGGCCGAACCGGAACCGTTGACGTTGGCGAACTTTATGACGAAATCGTTGGAGCTCTGGATTGGCTTCGTGGCAGTCATGTCTTTCTCACCTCGGTTCCCGCTTCAGCACATTGCAGGAAGAATTTCTGCATGTCCCAGGCGCCGGTCGGACAGCGCTCGGCGCACATGCCGCAATGCAGGCAAATGTTCTCGTCCTTGACCATCACCCGCCCCGTCTTCAGTGCATCCGAGACATACAGCGCCTGATCCGTGTTCTTCGCCGGCGCCTTGAGGCGTCCGCGCAAGTCGTCCTCTTCGCCGTCGCGGGTGAAGGTGATGCATTCGGTCGGGCAGATATCGACGCAGGCATCGCATTCGATGCAGGTCTTGACCGTGAATACCGTCTCGATGTCGCAGTTGAGGCAGCGCTCGGCTTCGGCGCAGGCCATGAATGGATCGAAACCCAGTTCGAGTTCGAGCTTGATGTCCTTGAGGGTCTTTTCCAGCGCCTTGACCGGCACCTTCTTGCGCTCTTCCTCGGATACCTGGTTGTCGTAGCTCCACTCGTGGATGCCCATCTTCTGGCTGACCAGATTGACCATGGGCGGCGGGCGCTCCTGCAGCTTCTTGCCGCGACAGAACAGATCGATGGAAATCGCCGCCGCGTGGCCCTGTGCCGCGGCGGTGATGATGTTCTTCGGGCCCAGCGCCGCATCGCCGCCGAAAAACACCTTCGGCAGCGACGACTGCAGCGTCTCCGGATCCAGCACCGGCATGCCCCACTTGTCGAATTCGAGGCCGATGCCCTTCTCGATCCAGGGGAAGGCATTTTCCTGGCCGATGGCGACCAGAACCTCGTCGCACTCCATCAACTCGTCCGGCTCGCCGGTGGGAATCAGGCTGCGCCTGCCCTTGGCGTCGTACTCGGCGCGGACCTTTTCGAACAGCACGCCCTTCAGTTTGCCGTTGTCATGGACAAATTCCTTGGGCACCAGCATGTTGAGTATCGGAATGCCCTCGTGCATCGCCTCTTCCTTCTCCCAGGGCGAGGCTTTCATTTCCTCGAAACCGCTGCGCACCACCACCTTGACGTCCTCGCCGCCCAGGCGCCGCGCCGAACGGCAACAGTCCATCGCGGTGTTGCCGCCGCCGAGCACGATCACGCGCTTCGAGATGCTCGTGGTGTGGCCGAAGGCCACATTGGCCAGCCAGTCGATGCCGATCTGGATATGCGCCGCCGCTTCCTTGCGCCCGGGAATGTCGGCGTCGCGCCCGCGCGGTGCGCCGGTGCCGACGAAGACGGCGTCCCAACCCTCGGCAAGCACCTCGCGCAGGCTGTTGACCCAGTGGTTGTAGTGCGTTTCGACACCAAGATCGATGATGTAACTACATTCCTCGTCGATCACGCTGTCGGGCAGGCGGAATTTCGGAATCTGGCTGCGCATCATGCCGCCGGGTGCTGCGCCGCTGTCGAATACCGTAACCTGGTAACCGATCGCTACCAGGTCGCGCGCCACGGTCAGCGAGGCGGGCCCGGCGCCGATGCAGGCGATACGCTTGCCGTTCTTCTTTTCCGGCGCCCGCGGCAGGCGGTCCTGGATGTCGTCCTTGAGGTCGGCGCAGACGCGCTTCAGGCGGCAGATGGCAACCGGTTCCTTGTCCACCCGGCCGCGGCGGCAGGCCGGCTCACAAGGCCTGTCGCAGACCCTTCCAAGAATCCCGGGAAAGACATTCGAGCGCCAGTTGATCATGTAGGCATCCGAGTAATGCCCTGCAGCAATCAGGCGAATGTACTCGGGAACGGGGGTGTGGGCCGGACAGGCCCACTGACAATCCACGACCTTGTGAAAGTAGTCGGGGGCGCCGATGTTCGTCGGTTTCACGTGCGCGCGGTCTCCAGTTACTGTGTGCTGCGTCAAGCATTAGCGAAACGCTGATGCTCATTCGTGCACTTTATCATCGTCTGCCACCTTGAAAAACCGACGCGACTCCTTGCCGGAAAAATATATGCGCGGGCAGGTTTTCTCTAAAGCAAAAAATCGGCTAGGCTTTATACTTTATGCCTTGTCTAAGGGTGACTCGTTATGGCTTTGCGCGCGATCATTTTTGACGTTGACGGAACTCTTGCCAACACCGAGCGCGATGGCCATCGCCCAGCGTTCAATGCGGCCTTCGCCGAAGTCGGTCTGCCCTGGCACTGGGACGAAGCCTTCTACGGCACCCTGCTGGATGTGGCCGGAGGCCGCGAACGGATTCGTCACTATGCGGAAAAGTATGATCCGGCAACGCGGGCACGGCCCGATTTCGACGAGCTGCTGCAACGCATCCATGACATCAAGACGCGAAATTACCAGCGGCTGCTGGCCGCCGGAGCGATTCCCCTGCGTGCCGATATCGGGCAACTGATCTGCGACGCGCGTACCGAAGGCGTGCGGCTGGCGATCGCTTCAAGTTCCAAATTGGAAAACGTGGTGGGTCTGCTGCGGGCGAATCTTGGCCCGAATGCCGATACCTGGTTCGATGCGATCGCGTCCGGCAGCGTGGCGGCAGCCAAGAAGCCGTCGCCGGACATCTATCTGTGGACCCTGAAGCAACTCAACCTCCCGCCGCGCGACTGCCTCGCCGTCGAGGATTCCTCCCATGGACTGGCGGCCTCGCTGGCGGCGGGAATCCCAACCGTCATCACGGTCAGCGACTACACCATCCATGAGAACTTCGAGGGTGCGCGCATGGTCCTACCGGAGGCAGATATGGTTACGCTGGACAAGCTGAGACTCTGGCACGCAACCGCAAGCACCTCCTGAACTCCGCCGGGTGTCATCCTTGCTGTATCAACGCAGAGAGGCGGAGAAATATTCTCACCTAGGCAATATAATTTAGCCGTATGGAACTCCGGGAAATACCTGTCGACCAACTCGTTTTTGGGGCGTACATCTCCAAACTGGATCGACCTTGGACTGAAACTCCCTTCGTATTTCAGGGCTTTGTCCTGAAAAGCGACAAGCAACTCGATGTCCTGAAGAAGTACTGCAAGCACGTCTACATCGACCCGGAAAAGGAGGAGCGGCGGGAGCTTGGCCGCGTCACCGCCGAGGACTTGGCGAAAGTCCGCGGCACTACCGTTTATAAGGAAGTGGCGAGCGTCGAGGCCGAATTGCCCAAGGCGCAAAATGCCTACGCGAACACGACCGTGGTCGTACGGGAACTTGCTCGCGCGGTCGAAATCGGCAATGCGATCGACAGTTCGCGGTCGCATGAGGCGGCTGCACAGATCACCGAAAGCGTCGTGCGCAATCCCGATGCGATGGCACTGCTGATCAAGCTGCAGGAGAAAGGCGGCGAAGCCCTGAGCCGCGCCGTAGGGATTTCGGTCATGATGACCATTTTCGGGCGCTTCCTCCAACTGCCGCCGGACCGAATACAAATGCTCGGCATGCTGGGTTTGCTGCAGGACGTCGGCAAGCTGAAGCTGCCTGCCCAACTTGCCGCGCGCGGCCCCATGAATGCGGAAGAAGTCGAACTGTACAAGACGCATGTGAACCATTCCGTGCGTACGCTCAGCGACACGCCCGGCCTTCCCCCGGAACTGCCGGGACTTGCTTCCCTGCACCACGAATGCTTCGACGGCAGCGGCTATCCGCGCGGACTGCGCGGGGATGCGATTGCCCTGTCGGGCTTGATCGCGGGCATCGTGGATAGCTTCGATACGCTCACGGCGCCGCGACCCTTCGGGGAAAACCTGTCTCCGGCAAACGCGCTGAGCCTCATCTACAAGGAGCGCGGCAAGCGCTTCCACCCGGCGCTGGTCGAACAATTCATCCAGTGCATCGGGGTTTTCCCGGTCGGCAGCGTGGTCGAACTGAACAGCGGCGAAGTCGCCATCGTGATTGCCCAGAACATGGTGCGTCGCATGCAACCGCGCCTGATGGTGGTCAGGGACGCCAAGGGCGACCCGTTGGTGCCCTACAAGATGCTCGACCTGATGAAGGATCCCAAGGTCCGGCCCGGCGAGCCCTACCGGATTCAGCGTTCGCTGGAGTACGGCACCGTCAAGATCGATCCGCGAGAGCTGTTCCTGTGAGCGAGGAAGGCTCCGCAGAGCCCCCAGCGGCGGATAACCACTCGGTTGCCGGGGCAAGCGGGGTTCTGGAGGCGTTGCGCGGGATAGTCGAGAAAAGACAGTCCGACGGCGGGAATCTGGCGGTGCTGGTCATCGACTGCGGCGTGATAAGCCGCATCGATGCCGTGTGGGGTTACCAGATCGGCGATGCCGTGCGCAACCGTGTCGCCGCCTCCCTGCGTATCGACGTGCTGCGACCGGACGATCTGGTTGGCGCATTGGGCCGGGACGATTTTGCCTGCGTCCTGTCGACCGTCGAGGGACCTGCCGTGGCGCTACTGGCGGCGAAGAAACTGCTGCGCGCGCTGGATATGCCGTTCTGGATCGGTGAGGAGGAAATCTACGCCAGCCCGGCGATCGGGATCGCCATGTATCCGGAGCACGGAGACCAGGCGGAAACCCTGTTGCAGAGGGCCAAGAGCGCCTGCACCCGCGCCCGGGAACTGCCGGGCCGCGTCGCCGACCACGCCGACGACTGCGACAACTCGGCGGCAGCGAAGCTCCTTTATGAGAATCGCCTGCGCACGGCTGTTTCGGAAGACGCGCTCGAACTGGTATTTCAGCCCCAGTACGATCTGCGCCGGGGTCAGGTCATGGGTGCCGAAGGCCTGCTGCGCTGGCGCGATCCCACGCTGGGCATGATCGATGCGGAGCAGGCGTTCGCCGCGGCAGACGCGGCGGACAAGGTCGCCGATCTGGTCTCCTCGATCCTGAATCGTGCGCTGCGCAATGTGTCCGAATTCCGCTACAGCGCAGGACTGGACTTGCGCATCGGCGTCAAGCTGCCGGCCCGTGCGCTGCGCCATACGGAACTGCTGGACGTGGTGCAGCGTGCGCTGGGCACCTGGAGCAGGCGGCCGGGTACGCTGATTCTGGGAATCGGGGAGACTTCGATACTGGGCGAAGAAGCGATTACGCGGGAGACGCTCGGTCGCCTGAAGGAACTCGGCGTAAAGCTGTCGATCGACGATCCGGGCATGACCATATCATCGCTGTTCGGACTCTCCAGCATGCCGTTTCAGGAAATCAGGATCGACGTTTCGGCGGCACGCGACCTGGCCGGCGCACCGAAGTCCGAGCACATCCTGCAGTCGATGATCGCCATGGCTCACCTCCTGCGGCTGGACGTGGTGGCCGTCGGCGTCGCCGACGAAGCGGCGGCGGCCCGACTCAAGGAACTCGGCTGCGACTACATGCAGGCCGATTTCAAGGGACCCGCGCTCGAACCGCAGCAATTCGTCGAGCGTTTCGGATTCAACGAAGGCTGAGAGGCTGTGAAGAAATCGTAGCGAGCAGGCCGGAGTGCAAGGCGCGATTGAGCGAACGACGAGACATATCAACTGGATAGGCGAGGAGTGAGCGAATGAGCAACGCAGCAATCCGGTCGCGCAGTAGATTTATTCACGGCCGCTGAGATCGGTCGGTCCCCAGCGCACCACGGTCGCGCCCCAGACGTAGCCGATCCCCGCCGCGATGGCCACCATCAGGTCGCCATCTTTCAGGCGCCCCTGCTGCAGTCCCTCATGCAGCGAAACCATGAAGTCCACCTGCCCGGCATGGCCGTAGTCTTCCAGATACACCGACTGCCCGGGCGCGAGACCAAGCGCTGTCAGCATGTCGCCGTGCATCGAGCGCTTGAAGTGCAGCACGTTGAGGAAATCTATGTCGGCACGCGTCGCCCCGCTCTTTTCCAGTGCCCGGTCGATGCAGGCCAGCCAGTTGGGCATGGAAACTTCGTTGAGGCCAGTCTTCATGTGTTCGACGTCGAACACGCCGAGGCTGCGGTTGCCGCGTGCACGCAGTTGGTTCAGCGTCTCCTCCGGCAGGGACTCGATCGGCTGCACGATGCCGCCGTAGCGCACGCCGGTGTCGCGCGAGAACGAACCGTCGGTGATGATGTGGCTGCCGAGCACGATGTTGCGGCCCAGGCCGCGCCGCAGAATCAGCGCACCGCCCGCCGCCGCCAGGTCGTACATGAAGGACACATCGGGATCGGTGTAGTCGATCAGATCGCCATTGCGATAGCCGCCGACGATCAGCACGGTGGCGATATCCGGATCGGCGATCATCATGTCCTTGGCGATCTTGATCGCCGCCAGCGTGGTGTTGCAGCGCTGCTGCAGATCGATGCCCCAGGCGCGGCGCGCACCGATACGCTCCTGGATGTGGATCGCCGAGGTGGTCAGCGGATACTCCTTCCATTCCTCGCCCATGCACAGGACCAGATCGATTTCCATGGGATCGAGGTCGCAGCGCGCGAGCGCGTCCAGCGCGGCGCGGGCGCCCATCTCCTGGGTGCCGTCCTCGCTGCCGGGAACGGTCTTGCGCACGATGCCCAGCTTGTCGCGCACCGCCGCCGCCGACCAGCGGCCCTGCGTCGCCGCGGCGATGTCGGCGGCGCTCATGTGCTGCGCCGGTAGATACAGACCATAGCCGAGAATGCCGACGTCGTTCATGCGAATCCCTGCCCCGACCTGCTTTCCAACTTGTTTTCCAGCTTGTTTTCCAAATTTTTCACCAGCACCAAGGCCTCGCCGTCGCAGACCACGCGGCCATCCGCGGCGCTGACCCGGGTCGCCAGATTGACCAGTTCCTTATCCGCACGCAGCCGCGTGATGCAGACCGTCGCGGTCAGCGCCTCGCCCGGATATGCGGCCGACGGGTAGCGTAGTTGCTGCTTCATCCAGCCCGTGCCGCGTCCCGGCAGGCGCGTGCCGAGCAGATCGGAGAACATGCCGGCCAGCAGCGGCCAGGGCACGATGCGGGACTTGAAGCCGCGCATCTGCGCTTCGACGTCGTCGCGAAAAATCGGGTTGCGGTCGCCGCTCAGATCGCCGTATTCGTCGAGATCGGCGGCACTGAAGCTGCGGGTGCTGCTGGCGCTTATGCCGGGACGCAGGCCATGGAGTTCGGCATCGCCCAGCTCTACCGGGTGCGGTGCAGGAGCCATCGTGGGCAAGGTGGCTCCCGGCGCGACGACCCGGCAACGACCCGTGGCGGTCGCAAGCGCCGCATCGCCAGCGCCAACTTTCGTGACCTCGGTAAGGATATCGAGCAAGCCACCCCTTTCCACATCGACCTGCAGATCGATGCGAAGCCGGTCACCGACATAGGTCGGATTGGGAAACATCAGTGTCTGCTCCATCTGCACCACGCCCGGGCCGACCTGTTCGGTCAGCGCCTTGCAGATGCAACTGTAGAGCAGCATGCCATGGGCGACGGTCGCGCCGAAATGGCTTTTCGCAGCGAACGCCGGATCGCAGTGGATCGGATTGTCGTCGCCGGTGAGCCTGGCGAAGCGGTCAAAATCGGCCTGCAGCAGGACGCGCTGACAACTGCTCGCAGTCGTCATTGCGCAACATCGCCAAACTGCCGGCGCAGCGTCGGCTTGTCCAGCTTGCCGGCGGCGTTGCGCGCCACGGCAGGGACGAACACCACATGCTTGGGCGCCTTGAAGCCGGCCAGCCTGGCCTTGCAGTGCGCGATCACCTGTTCGGCCGTCACCTGCGCGCCCGGCTTCAGGGCGACGATGGCCTTGCCCACCTCGCCCCACTTGCCGTCATGGACGCCGATCACCGCCGCTTCGGCGACGCCTTCCATCTGGAAGATGACGTTTTCCACCTCGGCCGGATAGACGTTCTCACCGCCCGAGATGTACATGTCCTTGGAGCGATCGACGATGTAGTAGTCGCCCTCCTCGTCGAAGTAGGCGATGTCCCCGGTGCATAGCCAGCCGTCCGCATAGGCCTTGGCCGTCGCCTCCGGATTGCGCCAGTAACCGGGCGTGAGGCCGGGGCCGCGCAGCAGCAGTTCGCCGCGCTGGTTGGCGCCCAGCGGCTCGCGCGTGGCCGAATCCACCACCCGGCCCTCGACGTACATCACCGGCTTGCCCACCGTGCCGACCTTCCTGCGCGCCGTAGCCTCGTCGGTAAGGAACACGGTCGGCCCGGTTTCGGTCATGCCGAAGCCGAAGCAGATGGTGACGCCCTTGGCCAGGTACTGCTCGAGCAGGGTGCGCGGAATCGGCGCGCCGCCGCAGGCCCAGTTGCGCACCCGTGAAAAGTTGGCGCTGGCGAAGCGGCGATGCTGGCTCAGGAACAGGTAGATCGCCGGTACGCCGAACATGATCGTGGCTTCGTTCTCCAGCAGTTCCATGGTCTGGTCCACGTCGAACTGGCGCATGATCAGCGTGGTGCCGCCGACCATGATCATCGGGTTCATGTAGAGATTGAGGCCGCCGGTATGGAAGTAGGGCAGCACCGAGAGCAGCTTGTCCTCGCGCTGCAGGCCGACCGCGAGCATGCCGTTGACCGCGTTGGTGAAGGCCATGCCCCAGGTCTGCAGCACGCCCTTGGGCTTGCCGGTGGTGCCGGCCGTGTACAGCAGGTACCAGACGTCCTCGTGTTTGCGCCAGGGCATCTCGATGCTGGCGCCCGACATCGCGGCCAGCGCGGCCTCATAGCCGGCGACATTACCGCGCGGCACACCGGTGACCATGCGCCGCGCCAGCCCGCAGGCATCCGCCAGCGCGGCACCGGTTGGCTCGAACTCCTCGCCCCAGACGATCGCCGCCGGCTCGGCGTCGGCCACGATGCCGGAAAGCTCGGGCAGCGCCAGACGCCAGTTGAGGCAGACCATGATGGCACCGAGCTTGCCGCAGCCGTAGAGCATCTCGACGTAGTCGGAGGAACTGTGCGCCAGCACCACGACCCGGTCGCCGGGCTGGATCTGCCAGCGCTCGCGCATGAACTCGGCGAAACGGCTGGCGCGTTCGTTGAGCTGCGCGTAGCTGACCGAGCGCTTGCTGTGCAGATCGACCAGGGCGACCTGCTGCGGAAACTGTGCGGCATGCTTTGCCAACCAGTCGGGTATCAACATTTGGCGTCCTCCTTAGAGCCTATTTCAGTAGGAATCATGCCCCGCGCCGCCGGGTGCTGGGATGCGATGCAAGGCGGAGGGAGTGCGGCATGGTCCATCCATGCAAGCGACCGACAACGCTGCAGCGCGCCCAGCACCCGGCGGCCCTTCGGGTTGAGACCAGGATCGGCGTCTGCGGCGTTGCAGCGCTTGCCAATGGAACAACCATTGGCCGCGCACTGCGCCTTGCATCCATCCGATCCTGGTCTCAACGCGGGGCATGATTCCTACTGAAATAGGCTCTTATCCGGTGCATCGGGGTAGCTGGCGAAGTCGCGCAGGAAGGCATCGACGCCGGCCACGGCTTCCGGCGCGGCGATCAGTTCGACGAAGCAGGCGCGCTCAGCCGCGAGGTCTGCCGCGAGCTGTGCGCGATCGCCCCACAGCAGCCCTTTTGCGGCGCGCAGGGTGCCGGCGGGATAGGCCGCGATCTTGCGTGCCGCGGCCGCCGCAGCCTCTTGCAAAGCTTCGGCCGCCACGATCTCGTTGGCCAGGCCCCAGGCCACCGCCTCCTCGGCGCGAATGCTGCGGTTCAGCAGCAGCGCAGCCGCCGCCCGCCGGCGCCCGGCGAGACGGCCGACCAGCGCGGTCCAGCCGCCGTCGGGGCCGAAACCGGCGGTGGCGTAGTGCGCCTTGAACACGACCTGCGGCGCGAGCATGACCAGGTCCGCGGCCAGTACCAGGCCGATCGAACCACCGGTGACGATGCCATGCACCGCGGCCACTACCGGCTGCGGCAGGTCGATCAGGGCCAGGATGGCTTCATTCAACTGCCCGACCAGGGCTTCGCCGTAAGCGCGCAGCTCACCGCGCTCGCGTTCGCGCCGGAAGCGGCGCATGTCGCCGCCGATCGAAAAAGCCGGGCCGTCGGCCGCCAGCACGACGGCGCGGCAGGAGGCATCGTCCTTCAACCCGGCCAGCGCGGCCAGCAGTTCCGCCAGCAGTTCCGGCACCAGGGCATTTTGCATCCCCACCCGACACAGCACCACTCGCGCCACGGCATCGGCACGTTCGACCCGCACCAGGCTCATCGCGGTCTCCGCACGGCCGCCCTGGTCCTCAGCCGGCCGACGATGCCGGTGGGGAAGAAATACACCGAGAGCACAAACAGCACGCCCAGCCACAGCAGCCAGCGATCGGGATGAAACAGGTTGGCCAGCAGCGGCACGGCGGCCATCGCGTCCGACGCTTCCCGCATCAAGACCTGCAGGTAGTTCTGCATCAGGATGAACAGCGCCGAACCGATCACCGCGCCATAGACGGTGCCCATGCCGCCGATCACCACGATCAGCAGGATGTCGGTCATGACCTCGAAGGAAAGCATGGTCTTGGGTCCGACGTAGCGCAGCCAGAGCGCCATCAACACGCCGGCCAGGGTCGCGACAAGCGCGCCGAGGCAGTTGGCCAGGGTGCGGTAAATGACGGTGCGGTAACCGAGCGCTTCGGCGCGGAAATCATTTTCGCGGATCGCCTGCAGCACGCGGCCGAAGGGCGAATTGACGATGCGCAGCATGAACAGGAACAGCGCCAAGGCGGAGCAGAACACCAGGTAGTAGGTGATCAGCTTGCCGTCGATGGCGCGGCCGAGAATTTCGCCCTCGAACAAATGGAAGCCCGGCTGCAGGATTTCCGGCACCCTGAAGGTGCGGCCGTCCTCGCCGCCGGTGAGATCGGACAGCTGCGAGGCCAGCACGGCGAAGGCGGAGGCCACGGCCAGCGTGATCATGGCGTAGAAGATCGCCCGCACGCGCAAGGAGAACAGACCGATCACCAGCGCCAGCACCAGCGACAGAGAGAGCGCTCCGGCCGTGCCGACGAAGATCGCCCACCAGCTCGGGCCCATGCTGTGCAGGGCGAGGCCGACGCCATAGGCGCCGATGCCGTAGAACATGGTGTGGGCGAAGGAGACGATGCCGGTATAGCCCAGCAAGAGGTCGTAAGAGGCGACCAGCACGATGAAGACGCAGATGGTGGCCGCGACATTCAGCGAGCGCGCACCGGGGAACAGGAAGGGCGCCAGGGCGAGGCCGAACAACACCACCAGCAGCAGCGCCGACAGCAGGCGACTGCGCGGCAGGTCACTGGAGAGCAGGGTCTTGATCATGATCTCAGCGCTTGGCCACGGGATAGAGACCCTGCGGCCGCCACAGCAGCACCGTGACCATCAGCAGGATGTCGGATACCAGCGCGACCTTGGGCGCAAGGAAGCCGGCATAGTTTGCGATCAATGCAACCAGCATGGCGCCGATGAAGCAGCCGCCGACCGAACCGAGGCCGCCGATGATGATGACGATGAACACCAGCACGGTGATTTCGCCGCCGATCGCCGCCGTCAGGGTCTCCTTGTAGAGGCCCCACATCACGCCGCCGAGGCCGGCCAGCGCCGAGCCCGCCATGAATACGCCGACGAACAGGCGCCGGATGCGGTAGCCCAGCGCCTCGACCATCTCGCCGTTCTCGACGCCAGCGCGGATCAGCAGGCCGACCTTGGTCCGGTTCAGCACCAGGAACATGGTGACGAACACCGTGAGTCCGACGCCGACGGCGATCAGGCGGTATTTTTCCAGCGCCGCATCGCCGATGATGAAGGCGCCGCGGAAGGTCGTCGGCAGTTGCAACGGAATCTGCTCGGCGCCCCAGATGACGTGGATCAGTTGCTCGGCGACGATCATGCCGCCCATGGTGATCAGGATCTGCTTGAGGTGCAGGCCGTACACGGGGCGGATGATGATGCGCTCGAAGGCCCAGCCGAGAAGGCCGGTGACCAGCATCGCCAGCAAAATGGCGAGACCGAGCACCGACAGGTTCAACAGGATCGAGTCGGCCTCGACCCAGCTTTTCATCGGCAGCAGCACCAGCGTCGCGGTGAAGGCGCCGACCGAAACGAAGGCGCCGTGGCCGAAGTTGAGCACGTCCATCAGGCCGAAGATCAGCGTCAGGCCGCTGGCCATCATGAACACCATCATGCCCATGGCGAGCCCGGCCACGGTCAACGTCACCCAGGTCGGGAAACTGCCGATCAGCGGCAGCATCAGCAACGCCAGCACCGGCACCAGCAGCAGCGGCAGCAGGTCCACGCGAACCTTGGGCAGGGCCGAGTCCTGCGCTGCGACGTTCGATATCGTCGTCATATGTCCGCTCCTATTGGTGAGTGTCCAGCGACAGGCCGAGCAGCTTGTGCTGCAGATCCCGGTCTTCCGTCAGTTCGGCCATCGATCCGGAATGCACGATGCGTCCGCCGTCCATCACCGCCACCGAGTCGCCCAGCGCGCTGACGAAGCTGAAGTTCTGCTCCACCAACAGGATGGTTTCGGTCTGCTTGAGCTCGCGGAAGGCGGCGATCATGCCCTGGATGATGGCCGGCGCCAGACCCTTGGTCGGCTCGTCGATCAGCAACAGCTTCCGCGGCTCGACGATGGCACGGGCGATCGCCACCATCTGCTTCTGGCCGCCGGACAGGGTTCCCGCTGGCTGGTTCCAGAATTTCTTCAGCGCGCCGAAGAAGCCGAAAATCCATTCCAGGCGCGCTTCGTCCATCTGGTCCGCGCTCTTGACGCCGCGCGCCGCAAGAAACAGATTTTCGCGTACCGTCAGGTCGGAAAAGATGCTCATGCTCTCCGGCACGTAGGCAATGCCGGCGCAGGCAATCTCGGGCGTCGGACTCTGCGTGATGTCACCGCCCGCGAAGCGCACGCTGCCGCGCGAGGCATGCCAGAGGCCCATGATGGTGCGCAGCGTAGTGGTCTTGCCGGCACCGTTACGTCCCAGCAGCACGGTGATGCCGCCCTTGGGCACGAGCAGATCGACACCCTGCAGGATGTGATACTGGCCGATGTGAGTATGCACTCCTTCCAGTTGCAGCAAGGGTTCAGACATGGCGCCGCCCGGCAGCCCGAAGGCGCCATGAAGTCAAATAATTGGAAGCCGCTGTCTTGCAAAGACCGTTGCTGAACCGTGATCGCCCCTTTTCCCGGAAAAGGGGATGGGGGAAAAGCTCACACATGGTCGGCCATTCCCGTGCCGAGATAGGCTTCCTGCACGATCGGCGAGGCCATCACTTCGGCCGGATCGCCGTCGGCCACCAGATAGCCGTTGTGCAGCACGATGATGCGGTCGGCCAGCGAGCGCACCACGTCCATCTTGTGCTCCACCAGCAGGATGGTCTTGTCGCCTTGGGCCTTGATGTGGTGGATCAGGTCGAGCACCACCGGCACTTCGTCCACGCTCATGCCCGCCGTGGGTTCGTCGAACATGAAGATGTCGGGCTCCAGGGCCAGCAGGATCGCGATTTCGAGCTTGCGCTTGTCGCCGTGCGACAGGGCGGAGGCGAGCTCATGGCGGCGCTCGGTCAGCGCGGTGACATGCAGGAAATGCTCGGCCTTCTCGATCAGTTCGACATGGCTGGCCCACATCGAGGTCATGTTCAGGCCGAGTCCGGCGCGGCTTTGTACCGCCAGACGCACATTTTCGAGCACGGTCAGGTTGGGAAACAGGTTGGTCAGCTGGAAGGCGCGGCCGATGCCGCGCTTGGTCCGCTGCGGCGCGCCGAGGTGGGTGACGTCTTGGCCATACAGCCGCACCGTGCCGGAGGTCGGCGGCAATTGCCCCGACATCAGGTTGAAGTAGGTCGTCTTGCCGGCGCCATTGGGCCCGACGATCGCGGTCAGGGTTCCCGGCCGAAATTCGCAGTTCACATTGTTGACCGCAACATGGCCGCCGAAGCGGATGCTGAGGCCGTGCGTTGACAGGACGGGATGTTCGTTGTTCATGGAAAAAATGAATTCACCAGGGCGATCATGGCAAGCCTCGGACACGGGCCGGAGCAAATCGACTCCGGCCCTGCGCGCAGCAGCGGGCCAGGCCCGCCCCCAGTGCCGGTCCTTCAGCGCTTGTTCTTGACCGGAACCGGCAGTTCGGCGGCCGGAAACTCGCGCACCAATTCCAGCAGGTCCCACTCGTTGGCCTGAGCCTTCTTGATGCGGAAGTGGAACATCGGCTGCATCGCCTGGTGGTCATCCTTGCGGAAAGTCATCTTGCCCTTGGGAGTATCGAAGGACAGGCCCTCCATGGCGGCGATCAGTTTCTCGGTGTCGCTCGAGCCGGCCTTGGTCAATGCCGTCACCACGGCGCTGGCCGCGGCGAAACCGCCTGCCGTGAAGAAATCCGGCGGCTGCTTGAAGCGCTTCTGGTTTTCGGCGACCAGCCAGTCGTTCATCGCGTTCTTCGGAAAAGCGTAGTAGTAGTAAATGCTGCCTTCCATGCCGGCCAGATTCTTCCAGCCCTTCATGACCGGCAGGATGTTGCCGCCGGCGGACAGTTCGATGCCGTAACGTTCGGGCTTCATGTCGGCGATCTTGGTCAGCGGGTTGGGGCCGGCCCAGTAGATGGAAAGGATCTTGCGGCCCGGCTTGTCTTTCAGCGCATCAAAAATACGTTGCGCCGAGGCAGTGAAATCCGTCGCGTTCTGCGGCGCGTATTCCTCATGCACGACCTTGGCCTTGCTCTTCACGGCCGCCAGCGATTCCTTGAAGGCCTTGATGCCGTCGCGGCCGAAGGCATAGTCCTGCGCCAGGAAGGCGACATTGACGTCGCCCATCAGGGTCGCCGCGGCAGCCAGACCGTCCTGGGTGGAATTGCGGCCGGTGCGGAAGATGTAGCGATTCCATTTGTCGCCGGTGATCGCGTCGGCCACGGCCGGTTCGACGATCAGGACCTTCTTGTACTCCTCGGCCACCGGCAGCATCGCCAGCGCCGCGCCCGACGAGGTGGTACCGACGGCGATATCGACCTTGTCGTCGCCATAGGCTTCGGCCAGGGCAGCCTTGGCCAGGTCCGGCTTGCTCTGGTCGTCCTTGACGATGACCTTGATCTTGCGCCCGTTGAGCGTCATGGTGCCTTTGGTCAAATACTCGAGGCCCATCATGAAACCTGCTTCGGTTTCCTTGGCATAGGCTTCAAGGGCGCCGGTCTTGCCGGCGATGAGGGCAATCTTGAGCTCCTGGGCGCTGACCGGGGCGGTCAGGGTGACCACCATGGTCGCCAGGGATGCAAAAGCCAATTTCTTGAATTTCATGTCCGGTCCTCCGTTATTGAAGTAATGCCCGCGCGAACGGGTTCGGCTTTAGCTTATGCAGGAGATGTGCCAGCCCCATGAAACACTGGCAAGTCATATATATAACCGATATCCAGGCAGCTTGATTGAGCTCTTACTGTCCTGATACCCGGACACGAAAATCGATTAATTAACATAATCGATTGAAATTATTGCATTTTTAAAAGTGTCCGGAAAACAGGACAAGCAATCAGGTGTCTGTTTCCTGGGACAGGATGCCAAGGATGGCAAACTTCTCGTAAAGCTGTGCGCGGCTGATTCCCAGCAGCTTCGCCGCATGCAGCTTGACCCCGCCCGTGGCTTCCAGCGCCCGCATGATTTCCTGGCGCTCGGCCATGGCGACCGCCTCGCGCAAAGGACGCACGCGTGGCTCCAGTGAATTCGCCACAGTCCCGGCCGGGTCGAACGCAACGGTCACCGGGGTTTCCGGCAGCATCGGAAAGTCGGCGCCGGTGAGACGGCGACTGTCGGACTGCGCCATCGCCTGTTCGAGCACGTTGCGCAGTTCGCGCACGTTGCCCGGCCAGTCGTAGGCTATCAAGCGCGCCAGGCCATCGGCGGCCAGCGTGCAGGAGGCTTCGCCGCCCTGCTCGGCAATTTGCTCCAGCAGCGTTTCGCACAGCATCGATATGTCTTCGCGCCGCTCGCGCAAGGGCGGCAAACGAATCGGCAGAACGTTCAGCCGGTAGTACAAGTCGGCGCGAAAACTTCCCGTGTCCACCATGGCCTTGAGATCGCGGCTGGTGGCGGCGATCACGCGGACATTGACGGCGCGCAGCTGGTTGCCGCCCAGGGGTTCGACTTCGCCTTCCTGCAGAACCCGCAGCAACTTCGGCTGCAGGGCCAGCGGCATGTCGCCGACTTCATCGAGAAACAGCGAGCCGCCGTCCGCCAACTGGAACTTGCCGCTGCGCGACTTGGTTCCGGCGCCGGTATAGGCGCCCGGCTCGACGCCGAACAGCTCGGCCTCCAGCAGGGCTTCGGGAATCGCCGCCGCGTTAAGACTTACCAGCGGCCCTTCGGCGCGCCGGCTCGCGGCATGAATGGCATGGGCCAGGAGTTCCTTGCCGGTTCCGGTCTCGCCCAGCAGCAGCACCGCGCCTTCGCGCTCCGCGGCGCGGCGCGCCAGTTCCTTGGTGTCCACCGCCAGGCGACTGGCGCCGATGAACTGGCTGAAGCGATACTTGGCCTGGCGTCCGTCCGCCAGTTGCTTGCGCACCGTGGTGAGATCCGTCTGCATCTGCTGGAACTTGGAGACGATCGGCTTCAGCGCTTGCAGTCGGTCGTACAGGATCACGCCCAGGGCGCCGATCACGTTGCCGGCTTCGCCATGCAGAGGAATGCGCGACACCACCATCTGGCGCCGCCCGAGAGTCAGAACGTCAAGCAGGTCCGCCTGTCCTGTCTCCATCACCTGGCGCAAACGGCTGTTGGGCAGCACTTCCTCGATGGCACGGCCTTCGATCGGCTCGCTGCCATTCCAGCCGATCAGCGCCTTGTACTTGTCGTTGATCCAGGTGATGCGGCCGTCCTGGTCGATGACCACGGCCCCTTCGTAAAGGCTGTCGAACAACTTGACCAGGGACGAGGCGGCGAGCGCCCGAACCTCGGCGTCACTGGAAAGCCGCGCGGGAACCTGCCTCGCCACGGGTCGGTGCTCAGGTCTGCTGGTCGCGCGCCTGCTGCTCTGCGCGATCAAGCTCCTGGTTCATTTCTGCGTCGGAAGGCGGTCGATAATCCGACGCGCCTGCGGCGACCGCAGCCGGACGCACGATGAGATTCGCCAGTATGATGCCGATTTCATAGAGCAGCCACAGCGGCACCGCCATCATGAACTGCGAAATCACGTCGGGCGGCGTGAACACCGCACCGACGATGAAGGCGCCGACGATCACATAGGGCCGCCACTCGCGCAGCTTGACCACATCGACCACGCCGATCTTGACCAGCACGATGACGATCACCGGCACCTCGAAGGTGACGCCGAAGGCGAGGAACATGGTGAGGACGAAGGAAAAGTACTTCTCGATGTCGGTCATCCAGGCCACGCCTTCCGGCGCGAACTGCGCCATGAAGCCGAATACCATCGGGAAAAACGCAAAATAGGCGAAGGCCATGCCGATGAAAAACAATATCACCGAGGCCGCCAAAAGCGGCATCGCCAGCTTCTTCTCATGGGCGTAAAGGCCAGGCGCGACAAAGGCCCATATCTGATACAGCACGTAAGGCAGAACCACCAGGAAGGCCACTGCCAACGCGACCTTCATCGGCACCAGAAAAACGCCGACCACATCGGTGGCGATCATCTGGCCACCGGCGGGCAAGGTTGCCAGCAGCGGCGCGGCAAGCACCGAGTACAGCTCGCGGGCAAAGAAGGCCAGGGGTACGAAAACCACGCCGACCGCGATGACAATGCGGATCAGGCGGTCGCGCAACTCGACCAGATGCGAGAAAAATGTCTCCTGTTCTTCGGCCATCAGGATTTTGTTGTTTCGGCGATGACTGCTGGCGCAGGTTCGGCGGCTGGCGCTGCCCCGGACTCGACTGCCGCCTCAAGAGTTGGCGCTGACGAGACGGCGGCATCCGTGGCCAGAGGCTCGATCGCCTGGTTGACCGAGGATTCGACTTCGCGCATTTCGTGAGTCACCGATGCCTCCAGGTTCGTGACCTGATCGGTCATCTGCTGCTGAAGCTTTTTCAGCTCATCGAGCTGCATCTCGCGATTGATGTCGGCCTTGACGTCGCTGACATAACGCTGCAAACGACCAAGGAGATGCCCGGCCGTGCGCGCAACCTTGGGCAGGCGCTCCGGGCCGATGACGACCAGCGCCACCACGGCAATGACCATCAACTCGGTAAGACCGACGTCGAACATGGCTGCGCTGGGAACTTTAGATTAACGGAATGGAGCGGAGAGTGGCGTCGCCGACTAGCTGCCGAGGGCAGAAGTCGGCAGAACGCAAACGCCCTGAATCAGGATTTGGTCTGCTCCCGCCGCGACTCGACGTCGATCGTCTGGCCGCTAACCTGCTGCGGCTCGGCTGGCTTGTCGGCGGATTTATCGGCCGTGGCTTCCTTCATGCCGTCCTTGAAACCCTTTACCGCGCCGCCGAGATCCGACCCCATGTTGCGCAGCTTCTTGGTGCCGAACACCAGCATGACGATTACCAGAACAATCAGCCAATGCCAGATACTGAATGAACCCATTATGTTTTCTCCTCGCGCCCAGTGAATTCTCAAGGCGCCTTGCGCTTTAGTTACGGCCGCTACGCTTAACGCCAATAAAGCCGGCGTTAGCCTGCACTGAAATTTCGTTTTAGCATGGATCCCAGGGGCTCGGGGCCGCCCAGAATATGAACGTGGAGATGATACACCTCCTGATGCCCGATCCGCCCGGTGTTGATGATGGTGCGGAAGCCTTCGGTGAGCCCCTGGCCCCTGGCCAGTTCGTTGGCCTTGGCCAACATGCGGCCGAGCACCATCTGGTGACTCATGTCGGCCTCCATCAGCGAGGCGATATGCAGCTTGGGCACGATCATGAAATGCACCGGCGCAATCGGGTTGATGTCGTGGAAGGCGAAGATTTCCTCGTCTTCGTAGATCTTCTTCGCAGGAATCTCGCCGCGCGCTATCCTGCAAAAAATGCAGTCGTTCATTATTCCGGTCTCCGGCTGTTCTTCTCGTCGATCCCCGATATCCCCTCGCGCCGGCGAAACTCGACCATCACGTCATCGACGCCGATGCCGAACTGGGTCAGCAGGATCATGCTGTGGAACCAGAGGTCGGTGACCTCGCGCACCAGATGCAGTCGGTCGCCGTCCTTGGCCGCCATGATGGTCTCGGCGGCTTCCTCGGCCACTTTCTTGCAGATCGCGTCGGTGCCCTTGGCGTACAGGCTGGCGACGTAGGAAGAATCCGGCGCGGCGCCCTTGCGTTCGAGCAGCGTCGCCTGAACGCGATGCATGACTTCGAGATCAATCACTTGTATATCTCCTTCGGGTCCTTGAGGACGGGCTCTACATCCTGCCAGCCCGAGGTTTCAAGCCGGTTGAAAAAACAGCTGCGCCGGCCGGTATGGCAGGCGATGCCGCCGCTTTGTTCGATCTTCAACAGCACCACATCCTTGTCGCAATCGACGCGCAACTCCAGCACCCTCTGCGTATGGCCGGACTCCTCGCCCTTGTGCCACAGGCGTCCGCGCGAACGCGACCAATACACGGCGTGGCCGGTTTCTGCGGTCAGGGCCAGCGCCTGGCGATTCATCCAGGCGAACATCAGCACCTCGCCGGTCACCGCGTCCTGCGCGATCGCCGGAACCAGGCCCTGCGCGTCCCACGATACCTCGTCCAGCCATTGGCTGCTGTGCGGCACGCTCACAGCCTGACCTCGATGCCGCGGCTCTTCATGTATTCCTTGGCCTGGCGCACGGTGTATTCGCCATAATGAAAAATGCTCGCCGCCAGTACCGCATCGGCCTTGCCGATCGTGACCCCGTCGGCCAGATGCTGCAGCGTACCGACGCCGCCGCTGGCAATCACCGGAATGCCCACCGCCTCGGCGACCGCCCGGGTGAGCGGCAGGTCGAAGCCGGCTTTGGTGCCGTCGCGGTCCATGCTGGTCAGCAGAATTTCACCGGCACCCAGGCTCTCGACCTTGCATGCCCACTCGATGGCATCGAGCCCGGTGTTCTTGCGCCCGCCGTGGGTGAATACTTCCCAGCGGCCGGGCGAGGTCTGCTTGGCATCGACGGCAACGACGATGCACTGCGCACCGACCTTGGCCGAGGCATCGGCCACCAATTGTGGATTGTTCACCGCCGCAGTGTTCATGCTGACCTTGTCGGCACCGGCATTCAGCAGCCGGCGCACGTCCTCGACCTGGCGCACGCCGCCGCCCACCGTCAGCGGAATGAATACTTGCGAGGCGACCGCCTCGACAATGTGCAGAATGATGTCACGATCATCGGAACTGGCCGTGATGTCGAGAAAGGTCAGTTCGTCGGCACCCTGCTCGTCATAGCGGCGCGCGATCTCGACCGGATCGCCGGCATCGCGCAGTTCGCCGAAATTGACGCCCTTGACCACGCGGCCGGCGTTGACGTCGAGACAGGGAATGATGCGTTTGGCGAGCATTAACTTGAAATAACTCGTTCGGAGCGACCGGTGCTAGTCGAGCGAAGCGAGCCGATCAGTAGCCCCCCGTGAGGGGGCGAGGCGGGGTTTCGCACCGCACGCGGTGCGCCGCCGCAGCCGGCTGGCTGTGCAAAGCCAGCCGTGGGCCGCAAAGCGGTGGGGGGGCGGGCCTTCAATTCGCCTTTCGCGTGTTTCATCATCGGTGTGGCTCTCGCTGCCATGAGCGTTAGCGGCCTGACAGCTTGTCCGCTTCGGCTTGGGCTTTGCGGAAATCGAGCGTGCCTTCGTAGATCGCACGACCGGTGATGGCGCCGGAAATTCCTTCGCCCTGCACGGCACACAGTGCCTTGACGTCCTTCATGCTGGCGATGCCGCCGCTGGCAATCACCGGAATGCGCAGCGCCTGCGCCAGTTTCACCGTCGCCTCGATGTTCACGCCGGAGAGCATACCGTCGCGGCCGATGTCGGTATAGATCACGGCTTCGACGCCATAGTCCTCGAATTTCTTGGCCAGGTCGACGACGTCGTGGCCGGTCATTTTCGACCAGCCATCGACCGCGACCTTGCCGTCCCTGGCATCGAGGCCGACGATGATGTGGCCGGGAAAAGCGCCGCAGGCATCATGCAAAAAACCGGGATTCTTCACGGCAGCGGTGCCGATGATGACGTAGGTCAGGCCGTCGTCGAGGCAACGCTCGATGGTATCCAAATCGCGAATGCCCCCGCCCAGTTGCACGGGAATTTCGGTGCCGACTTCCTTCAGAATGGCCTTGATCGCCGGCTCATTCTTCGGCTTGCCGGCAAAGGCGCCATTCAGGTCGACCAGATGCAGGCGGCGCGCACCCTGTTCTATCCAGTGCCGGGCCATGGCCGCCGGCTCCTCGGAAAACACCGTGGCATCGTCCATCGCGCCCTGCTTCAGGCGGACGCAGTGACCATCCTTGAGATCAATCGCGGGTATCAGCAGCATAGGGAGGTATCGAAAAGAAGAGGTGCCTGGGAGGCGGTCAGATCAGGGATTCCAGCGCATGAAGTTGCCGAGCAGCCGCAACCCGGCCTGGGCGCTTTTTTCCGGGTGGAATTGAACAGCGAAGATGTTAGCGCGAGCAATCGCGCTGGTAAAGGGGATGCCATAGTGTGTCGAGCCGGCAATCACATCGGGATTCTGCGGCTCGACGTAATAGCTGTGCACGAAATAGAAGCGCGCATCATCCTCGATGCCGTCCCAGAGCGCGTGGGCCTCGGCCTGATGCACCTGGTTCCAGCCCATGTGCGGCACCTTGAGCCGCGTGCCGTCGGGCGCCACCATGGCGGCGAGGGGGAAGCGCGGTACGCGGCCCGGCAGGATTTCGAGGCCCATGACGTCGCCTTCCTCGGCATGGCCGAAGAGCATCTGCAGGCCGACGCAAATGCCGAGAAAAGGCTTTTCCGCGGCGGCCCGAATCACCGCCTCGCGCAGGCCGCGCGCCGACAGTTCGCGCATGCAGTCCGGCATTGCGCCCTGGCCGGGCACCACGACGCGGTCCGCCGCGGCGATCTCGCGCGCATCGGAACTGACGCGGACGTCGGCCTGCGGGGCAACGTGTTCGATGGCCTTGGCCACCGAACGCAGGTTACCCATGCCGTAATCGACTACAACGACCGTGCTCATGGAAGAATCAGAGCGAACCTTTGGTCGAAGGAATGGCGCCGGCGGCGCGCGGATCGACTTCCACCGCCATGCGCAAGGCGCGGGCAAAGGCCTTGAACACGGTCTCGGCTTGATGGTGGGAATTGTCGCCGCGCAGGGCGTCGATATGCACCGTGATCGCGGCGTGATTGACCAGGCCCTGGAAGAACTCGCGCACCAGATCGACATCGAATTCGCCGATCGTGGCGCGCGTGAAAGGCACGGTGAAGACCAGGCCCGGCCGGCCCGAAAGATCCACCACCACGCGCGACAGCGCTTCGTCGAGCGGCACATAGGCATGGCCGTAACGGCGCAGGCCCTTCTTGTCGCCCAGCGCCTTGGCGAGCGCCTGGCCGATGGTGATGCCGACATCCTCGATGGTGTGATGCGCATCGATGTGCAGATCGCCCGTCGCCTCGACCGTCAGATCGATCAGGCCGTGGCGCGCGATCTGGTCCAGCATGTGGTCGAAGAAACCGATGCCGGTGGCGAGTTTGGAAACGCCGGTGCCGTCGAGATCGAGGGCGACGCGGATCTTTGTTTCCAGGGTGTTGCGGGTGATTTCGGCTTGCCGCATGGCGGTGATGATCAGGCAAAGGGTCGAGGGCTGCATGATACCATCGGCCTAGCAGGCTGCGCGCCGCAGCCGAACCTCGATCACCACCACCGAACCTGCCATTCCGCCTAGCCATGAGCCGCTTCTGGAGCGATGTCGTCAAGGGGCTCAAGCCCTACGTGCCGGGCGAGCAACCCAAGCTCGCCAACCTGGTGAAACTCAACACCAACGAGAATCCCTACGGCCCCTCGCCGCGCGCGCTCGAAGCGATCCGCGCGGCCACCGGGGAATCGCTGAAGCTCTATCCCGATCCGAACGCCGAGCAACTCAAGCTCGCCATCGGCAAGTATCACGCCGTCGATTCAAGCAATGTCTTCGTCGGCAACGGCTCGGACGAAGTCCTGGCCCATGTCTTTCTCGCCTTGCTGAAGCAGGCGCAGCCGATCCTGTTTCCCGATATCAGCTACAGTTTTTATCCGGTGTATTGCGGGCTGTACCAGATGGACTTCGAAACCATCCCGCTGGCCAAGGATTTTTCGATCCGGGTCGACGACTACGCCAGGCCCCATGGTGAAAAATGCGGCGGCATCATTTTCCCCAATCCGAATGCGCCGACCGGCTGCCTGGTGCCCCTGGCTGAAATTGAACGCCTGTTGCAATCGAACCGGGATTCGGTGGTGGTGATCGACGAAGCCTATGTCGATTTCGGCGGCGAGAGCGCGATCCCGCTGACCGTCAGCTACCCGAACCTGCTGGTGGTGCAGACCCTGTCCAAGTCGCGTTCGCTGGCCGGATTGCGGGTCGGCTTCGCCGTTGGACACATCGATCTGATCGAGGCGCTGGAGCGGGTCAAGAACAGTTTCAACTCCTACCCGCTGGACCGCCTGGCGATCGCCGGCGCCGTGGCAGCCTTCGAAGATCGCGCATATTTTGAGCAGACTTGCCAGGCCGTCATCGCCACGCGCGAAAAACTCAGCGGTGAATTGAAGGCGTTCGGCTTCGAGGTGCTGCCATCGAAGGCCAACTTCATTTTCGTCCGCCATCCGCAGCACGACGCGCAAGAGTTGGCGCTGGCGCTACGGCAACGCAGCATCATCGTGCGCCACTTCAAGCTGCCGCGCATCGAACAGTTCCTGCGTATTACGGTCGGCACCGACGGGCAGTGCGCGGCGCTGACCGCCGCGCTGAAGGAAATCCTCGGCGCTTGATGCGCAGCTTCGCCGACTAAGGTTTTATGCGCAGCTCTGCCGCGCGGGCGTGGGCGGTGAGCCCTTCGCCATGGGCCAGGGTCGCGGCAATCGGCCCCAGGGTTTGCGCGCCGGCCTGCGATACCTCGATCAGGCTCGATCGCTTCTGGAAATCATAGACCCCGAGCGGTGAGGAAAAGCGCGCGCTGCGCGAGGTGGGCAAGACGTGGTTGGGGCCGGCGCAATAGTCGCCGAGCGACTCCGAGGTGTAATGGCCGACGAAGATCGCACCGGCGTGGCGAATCTGGTCCACCAGCGCCGAGGGATCGCTCACGGCAAGTTCCAGGTGTTCCGGCGCAATGCGGTTGGCCAACGTGCAGGCTTCATCGAGATCGGCGACCTGGATCAGCGCGCCACGGCCCTTGAGCGAGGCGGCAATCACCTCGCGGCGCGGCATGGTCGGCAACAGCCGGTCTATGCTGGCCGCCACGCGATCGATGAACCCGGCATCGGGACTCAGCAGGATAGACTGCGCCAGTTCGTCGTGTTCGGCCTGGGCGAACAAGTCGATCGCCACCCAGTCGGGGTTGGCCGAGCCATCGGCGATGATCAGCACTTCCGAGGGCCCGGCCACCATGTCGATGCCGACGGTACCGAAGACACGGCGCTTGGCCGCCGCGACATAGGCATTGCCGGGGCCGACGATCTTGTCCACTTGCGGAATGGTCTGCGTGCCGTAGGCCAGCGCCGCCACCGCTTGGGCGCCGCCCAGCGTGAAGACGCGATCGACGCCGGCAAGGCAGGCGGCAGCCAGCACCAGCGCATTCTTCTCGCCGCGCGGGGTGGGCACCACCATGATCAGCTCATTGACGCCTGCCACCTTGGCCGGCAGCGCATTCATCAGCACCGAACTCGGGTAGGCCGCCTTGCCGCCCGGCACATAGAGGCCGACGCGGTCCAGCGCGGTGATCTTCTGCCCGAGCCGTGTGCCGTCGGCTTCGGTGAAGCTCCACGATTCGAGCTTCTGCCGCTCGTGATAGGAAGTCACCCGCTGCGCCGCCGCTTCGAGCGCGGAACGCTGGGCCACCGGTAGCCGATCGAGCGCCTGGCGCAACTGGCTGCGGGGTAGTTCGAGTTCGGCCATGGTGGCGACATCGAGATGATCGAAGCGGCGCGTGTATTCGAGCACCGCGGCGTCGCCTTCGCTGCGCACGCGCTTGAGAATCTCAGCAACGGTCTGCTCGATGGCATCGTCGGTCGAATTATCGAAATGCAACAGCTCATCGAGCGTGGCGAGAAAGCCGGCATCCCGGGTAGACAAGCGGCGCATCATCGGATCGCCCCTTCGATCGCGGCGATGACCGGTTGCAGCAGGTCGCGCTTGACCTTGAGCGCCGCCTGGTTGACCACCAGGCGCGAGGAGATGCTCATGATCTGCTCGACCTCGACCAGATTGTTGGCCTTCAAGGTGCTGCCGCTGGAAACCAGATCGACGATCGCTTCGGCCAGACCCGCCAGCGGCGCCAGTTCCATCGAGCCGTAAAGCTTGATCAGATCGACATGCACGCCCTTGGCGGCGAAATGCTCGCGCGCCACGGCGATGTATTTGGTGGCAATGCGCAACCGCGCACCGCGGCGCACCGCGGCCGCGTAATCGAAGCCGGCCGGCGCCGCGACGCACATGCGGCATTTGGCGATGTTGAGATCCAGCGGCTGGTACAGCCCGACTCCGCCATGCTCCAGCAGCACGTCCTTGCCGGCGATGCCGAGGTCGGCCGCGCCGTACTGCACATAGGTCGGCACGTCCGAAGCGCGCACGATAACCACGCGCACGTCAGCGCGATTGGTGCCGATGATCAGCTTGCGCGACTTCTCGGGATCCTCGGCCGGCACGATGCCTGCCGCCGCCAGCAGAGGCAGGGTTTCCTCGAAGATGCGACCCTTGGACAGGGCGATGGTTATTCCGCTCATGCGGCTATTTTACCCGGCGAATGTTGGCGCCCAAAGCCGCCAGCTTTTGCTCCAGCCCTTCGTAGCCACGGTCGAGGTGATAAATGCGCTCGATCAGGGTTTCGCCCTGCGCCACCAGACCGGCGATGACCAGGCTGGCCGAGGCGCGCAGATCGGTGGCCATCACCGTCGCGCCATCGAGTTTGGGAACCCCCTTGACGAAGGCGGTATTGCCGTCGATCTTGATGTCGGCGCCGAGCCGGATCAGTTCCACGGCATGCATGAAGCGGTTCTCGAAAATCGTTTCGCGCATCACGGCCGTGCCGTCGGCCACCGCGTTGATGGCCATGAACTGGGCCTGCATGTCGGTCGGGAAAGCCGGATAGGGCGCGGTGCGGATGCTGACGGCGGTCAGCCGCCGCGGCGCCTTGAGGCGGATTGCATCGCGCTCGGCAATGATTTCGCAACCGGTGTCCATCAACTTGTCGATCACGGCATCGAGCGAGGTGGCCGAGGCGCCGGTCAGGCGTATCTCGCCACCCGTGGCGGCGGCCGCGCACAGATAGGTGCCGGTCTCGATGCGGTCGGGCATGATGCGATGCGTCGCCCCGTGCAAGGCATCGACACCCTGGATGCGGATCACGTCGCCGCCGGCGCCGGAAATCCGCGCCCCCATGGCGACCAGGCAATTCGCCAGGTCCACCACCTCGGGCTCGCGCGCCGCGTTCTCGATCACGGTCTCGCCCTCGGCCAGGCAGGCGGCCATCATCAGGTTCTCGGTGCCGGTCACGGTGACCATGTCGGTGAACAGCCGGGCGCCCTTCAGCCGGGTGGCGCGCGCATGGACATAGCCGTGTTCCACCGCAATCTCGGCGCCCATCGCGGTGAGGCCCTTGATGTGCTGATCCACCGGCCGCGCACCGATCGCGCAGCCGCCGGGCAGCGAAACCTTGGCCTCGCCCGTGCGCGCGACCAGAGGCCCCAGCACCAGGATCGAGGCACGCATGGTTTTCACCATTTCGTAGGGCGCGACGGCGTTGTCGAGGCCCGAAGCATCCAGCGTCACCGTATCGCCAGCGCCAACTCTTGCCGCTTCGCGCGCAACCTTGACGCCCATCTGCGCCAGCAGCTTCAACATCGTGCCGATATCGTTCAGGTGCGGCACGTTGGTGAAGGTCACCGCTTCCCTGGTCAGCAGCGCCGCGCACAGCAGCGGCAGGGCGGCATTCTTCGCGCCGGAAATGGCCACCTCTCCCGAGAGCGGAACGCCTCCCGCGATCAGCAGTTTATCCATTGGCTTTCCACTCTTCCGGGGTCAGGGTCTGCATCGACAGGGCGTGCAGTTCGCCGGAATCGAAACGCGCCTTCAAGATCGCGTTGATGCGCTGCTGGCGCTTGACGCGGTTCAAGCCGGCAAACTCGCCACTGACAATGACGGCAGCGAAATGATGGCCGTCGCCGTCGACGGAGAGATGCTCGCAGGGCAGGCCGGCGGCAATCCAGGTTTCGATTTGTTTGGGGTCTAGCATATGGTGCTCCTCAGGCGCGCAGCTTGTAGCCGCGCTTCAGCAGATTCAGGGTAAATACGGTCAGCACCGCCAGGCAGCTGCCGACCACGGCGAGGCTCAGCCACGGCGAAGCGTCGGAGACGCCGAAGAAGCCGTGGCGAAAGCCGTCGATCATGTAGAAAACCGGGTTCCAGTGCGACACCTGCTGCCAGAAAGGCGGCAGCGAGTGAACAGAGTAAAACACACCGGACAGAAAGGTGAGCGGCATGATCAGAAAGTTCTGGAAGGCGGCGAGCTGATCGAATTTATCGGCCCAGATGCCGGCGATCACGCCGAGGCTGCCGAGAATCGCGCCACCCATCAGGGCAAAGACCAGAATCCACCAGGGTTCGGCAAAGTCCAGCGGTGCGAACCAGAAGGTGGCCAGCAGGACCCCCGCCCCGACCACCAGGCCCCGCACCACGGAAGCCAGCACATAGGCCAGGTAGAACTCCAGATAGGAGATCGGCGGCAACAGGACGAAAACAATATTTCCCGTGACCTTGGACTGGATCAGCGACGACGAGGAGTTGGCGAAGGCATTCTGCAGCACCGACATCATGACCAGCCCGGGAATCAGGAAGGCGGTATAGATGACGCCATGCACCTGCACATGCCCCGCCAGCACATGGGAAAAAATCAGCAGATAGAGCAGCGCCGTGAGTACCGGCGCCCCGACGGTTTGCGAGGCTACTTTCCAGAAGCGCAGCACCTCCTTGTAGAACAGGGTCGAAAAGCCGTGGCCCATCTCAGCTCACCTGACTTTCGTGTTGCCCCTGCATGACGCGGACGAAGACTTCTTCGAGATCAGGCTTGCCGATTTCGAGGTCGTCTATCCTGCAGCCCGCCGCGCGTATCTTCGCCAGCATCGGCTCGACTTGATCGAAGGCGTCGAAGGGCAAGGACCACCAGCCGCCATTTTGTGCCGCGTCACGGGCGAGTTCGGCCGGTATCGCACCGTCCGTGCGCAGGCGCAGGCAGTGCGTGGAAAAGCGGCGCAACAGCTGCGCCGTGGTGTCGAGGGCGACGACGCGGCCGGCCTTCAGCATGGCGATGCGATTGCACAGGTTTTCGGCCTCCTCGAGATAATGCGTGGTCAGGACGATGGTATGGCCGGCCTCGTTCAACCGCCTGATGAATGCCCACAAGGTCTGCCGCAGTTCGACGTCGACGCCCGCCGTCGGCTCGTCCAGCACGATGACCGGCGGCCGATGCACTAGGGCCTGGGCAACCAGCACGCGCCGCTTCATGCCGCCGGACAGCATGCGCATATTGGCATTGGCCTTGGACGTCAGACCGAGGTTTTCGAGTATCTCGTCGATCCAGTTGTCGTTGTCGCGAATGCCAAAGTACCCGGACTGTATTTTCAGCGACTCCCGTACCGTAAAAAACGGATCGAAGACCAGTTCCTGAGGCACCACCCCCAGCAGGCGTCGAGCAGCACGATAGTCCAGTTGCACGTCGTGACCCATCACGTTCAGGCTGCCGCTATCGGCACGTACCAGCCCGGCCAGCGCCGAGATCAGCGTGGTCTTGCCCGCACCATTGGGGCCCAGCAGGCCAAAAAATTCTCCCCGCTGAACCTCAAGGTCGACGTGGTCAAGCGCCCGGACGCTGCCAAAGCACTTGGAGACCTGTGTGATGCGGATTGCGGCGGACATTACGCGAGACCAAGCCGAAGGCTAAGGTCAGAGCTCTCAGTGCTGCGGTAGAAGGTCGGCAACGTCGTAGACGGCAGCGAGACTCAGCAGGCTCTGGGGCGGATTCAGAAGGCACAAGGACTTTCCGGCGGCTTTGGCGGCACGCATCCAGGCAAACACAACCGCCAGGCAGGACGAATCCATTTCCGTGACCGCGGCGAGATCGAACACCGAAGCGTCGGATGCAATTGCCGCCTCGCCTTCGGCAAGCAATGCTGTGGCGCCCCGCAGGGTCATGGGACCCGACACTTCGACGCGATCACCGGAAATGCGGATCATGGCCTGCCGCCGGGCAGCCCCAAGGCAGGCCCTTCAGGAACCTGCGAGCGAAGCGAACCAAAGTCACCCCTTTGCTTGGAAAAGGGGAAGGGGGGAAAGTCGTTCATTTCTTTACGGACGTCGCCTCGCCCGACTTGTTCTTGGCCTGCAGGGACTTGATCAGGCCGTCGATGCCGGTCTTGCCTACTTCGGTGGCAAAGGATTCACGGTAATTGGTGACCAGGCTGACACCTCCGACTTCGATGTCGTAGACCTTCCAGCCGTTGCCTTGCCTTTCAAGGTAGTAATCGAGTTCGATGTTCTTGCCCGCACCCGCCTGCTTGATTTCCGTGCGCACGCGAACATCGGTCTCGCCGGGCTTGAGCGCGAAAGGCTTGTAGTTGATGGTCTGGTTCTTGTATTCGGTCAGGGCCTTGGAATAAGTCCGCACCATCAGCAGGCGGAACTCGTTGGTCAGAACCTGTTGCTGCGCCGAGTTCGCCTGGCGCCAGTTACGGGCCACGGCAAGTTGCGTCATGCGCGTGAAATTGAAGTGCGGCAGTACCTTGGCTTCCACCAGATCGATGGCTTTCCTGGTGTTGCCGGACTGGATGTCCTTGTCCTTGCGGACGATGTCGAGCACCTCTTCCGACACCGTCTTGATCAGGACATCGGGAGCGATATCCTGGGCCATTGCGGTCGCTGCGATCAGCACGCCGCTGAAGAATGCAAATAGGGATTTCATTGGAATTTCCTGTGATTATCTGGGACCGGGGCAGCAAGCCCTGCAGCGGCCACTATTTCGCTTCTGTCGTGTCCGTGCGCGCAGCCAACACCGCCGGCACCGGCTGCCCCGAGACAACCTCGGCCCGTGGCTCCGGAGTTCCCGCTTGCGCTGTCGGCGGAAGATCCGTTGGATCCGCGCTCGCCTCGCGCTCGCGCGGCGGGTTGCCATCATGGATCAGGTTGCGGCGACGCTGCAGATAGGCATCGCGTATGTAGGAATACTTGTCCAGCGCCGCTTCCTCGACGACCTTGTCGGCCGGCAGCAGGTTGGCCCGATCATTAACCAGACGCAGAACCAGTGCCAGATCGCGGACTCGTGCCGGTTCGTGATTCGCCACCGGATCGGCCGCCACGTCGAGCACCAGACCCACGGTGTCACGCGCGGTGCGCGGTCCGAATACCGGAATCACCACATAGGCGCCATTGCCAACGCCCCAGCGGCCGAAAGTCTGACCGAAGTCCTCGTCGTGTTTTTCCAGACCCGCATCGGACGCAAAATCGATCACCCCAAGCAAGCCGATCGTGGTGTTGATCACGACCCGGCCCAGATCGCTGACCGCTTCCGGCACCTTGCCCTGCAGCAGGTTATTCACACCGATGAAGACGTCTTCGATATTGCTGAAAAAATTGGTGACGCCCGTCCGCACCGGAGAGGGCAACACGGCCTCGTAACCCGTAGCGACCGGTTTGATGATGGCCGAATCGAGCCCTTCGTTGAAGGCGAACATGGCGCGATTGAAGCCCTCGATCGGATCCTTCGGATTTCCCGAACTCGCGCAGCCGGACAACAGGCTGGCTGCGACAAGGGCCACGGCAACGGATTTGATGCCGACAGGCTGCGTTGTTTTCATTTTTTCAGTCACCTGTGTACTACTTGTTGTTGCCGCCGTCCTCGGCAGCCTTGTTGAACATGAACTGGCTGATCAGTTTCTCCAGTACCACGGCCGACTGGGTCTTCTTGATCGTGTCGCCCGCCTTCAGCATCGCCGTATCGCCGCCCACTTCGAATCCGATGTACTGCTCGCCCAGCAAACCCGAAGTGTTGATCGTCGCGAAGGTATCGCGCGGAAACTTGTAGCGGGCGTCCACATTGATCGTCACCACCGCAAGATAAGCCTCGGGATCAAAGCGAATCTCCGTTACGCGCCCCACCACGACGCCTGCGCTCTTCACCGCGCCGCGTACCTTCAGACCACCGATGTTATCAAATTTGGCATGGATTGCATAAGTATCGCCACTATTGGACGATGCCATATTGCCCACCTTCAGGGCAAGGAACAGCAATGCCCCTAATCCGACGGCGACGAAAAATCCGACCCAAAGGTCAAGTGTAGTACGGCTCATGTCATGTCCCTGTAAACATGAAGGCGGTGAGAATGAAGTCGGCGGCCAGAATGGCCAGCGAGGATGTTACAACGGTCCGCGTGGTCGCCCCGGACACGCCTTCGGCGGTTGGCTCGGCATCGTAGCCCTCGAATACGGCGACCCAGCTGACGATGATGCCGAAGACAAAGCTCTTGATCACGCCATTAAGGATATCCTCACGGAAATCCACGGATGCCTGCATTTGCGACCAGAACGAGCCTTCGTCGACGCCGATCAGTTGCACGCCGACCAGATAGCCACCAAAGATGCCCATTGCGGAAAACAATGCAGCCAGTAGTGGCATCGAAATGACGCCGCCCCAGAAACGCGGCGCGACGACGCGGGCGATCGGGTCGACCGCCATCATCTCCATGGCGGACAGCTGCTCGGTGGCCTTCATCATGCCGATTTCGGCCGTGATTGCCGAGCCGGCGCGACTGGCAAACAGCAGCGCCGCCACGACGGGCCCCAATTCGCGCACCAGCGACAACGACACCAGAACGCCGAGCGCCTCGGTCGAACCGTAGCGCTGGAGAGTGTCATAGCCCTGCAAGCCGAGCACCATGCCGACGAACAGGCCTGAGACCAGGATGATGATCAGGCTCAACACGCCGGTGAAATAGATTTCCCGGATCGTCAGGTGCAGGCGCCGCAGCGCGGTGCCCGAATGCAGCAGAATGGCCAGAAAGAAACGGCTGGCATAGCCGAGTCGCCAGATGCGCGACGTCACCCGCTGGCCCAGTCCGCGCAACACCCGCGCAATTCCGTTAGCCACGGCGCACCGCGCTTTCCAACAGTTCTTCGCCATACGGCCGGGCGGGGTACTGGAAAGGTACCGGACCGTCGGCCTCGCCCCAGACAAACTGATGCACATAGGGAACCGTCGAGTGCTTCATCTCCTCGGCGGTACCTTCGGCAACGATCTTTCCTGCGGAAACAAAATAAACGTAGTCGACAATCTTCAAGGACTCCTGCACGTCATGCGTCACGACGATGGAACTGGCACCCAGGGCATCGTTCAGTTTGCGGATCAATTCGCCGACGATAGACAGCGAAATCGGATCGAGGCCGGCGAAGGGCTCGTCGTACATGATCAGCATCGGATCCAGCGCTATCGCCCGCGCCAAGGCTACCCGGCGCGCCATGCCGCCGGACAGTTCGGCCGGCATCAGGCTGTGGGCACCGCGCAATCCCACCGCATGCAGCTTCATCAATACCAGATCACGGATCAGCGCTTCCGGTAAATCGGTGTGCTCACGCATCTGGAAGGCAATGTTGTCGTAAACCGACATGTCGGTAAACAGGGCGCCGAACTGGAACAGCATCCCCATGCGCCGACGCAGACCGTACAAACCTGCAGCGTCGAGTTCGTGCACCACCTGCCCGCCGACTTTCACGGTGCCGGATGTCGGCTTCAACTGGCCGCCGATCAGACGCAGCGTCGTGGTTTTGCCGCAGCCCGAACTTCCCATGACAGCGACCACCTTGCCGCGCGGAATCGTCATGTTGATTCCGGTGAGTACCGGCCGTTCGTCGTACGTGAAGTTCAGATCGCGGATCTCGACTAGGGATTCCTGGGACATATTGACACCGGGAACCCCGGTCATTTTCACAGCCGGCGATTCTAGCAGAATTGATTGATCCCTCAATCGACCGCAGCCGGCGAAGAGCGGGGTAAACCCTGTCCAGAACCGAAATTGGCCAACCCTGGTTTCCGCTATGATATTGAAATCAAATCGACCCTGTTCCCCTCTTGACTGCGTCCAACGGCAAAACCGAGCTGCTGATTGTCGACGATGATCCGTTGATCGCCGACGCACTGGGCTATTTCCTGGGCCGCGACTACCTGGTAAGTACCGCCTCGACGCGCGCGGAAGCGGTCGCTTTGTTGCGCTCCCGGAAAAATCCCCCGGCCCTGGCATTGATCGATCTCGGTCTGCCGCCGACGCCGCATCAGCCGGATGAAGGTTTTGCCCTGATTGCGGACATCCTGGCACACGCACCGGACACTCGCATCGTGGTCCTTTCCGGCCAGAGCGATGAGCTCAACGCGCGCCACGCGCGCGCGCTGGGCGCGACTGAATTTGTGGGCAAGCCGGCCGATCCGGAATACCTGCGCAAACTCATACACCGGGTGTTGTCATTTAGAGACACATCGACGGAGGTGGATGACGGTCTGGTCGGTGAAAGTGCACCGCTGCAAAAATTGCGCGCCCAACTCAGGCAGTTCGCGCACTCGCCATTTCCGGTCCTGATCGAAGGCGAATCGGGCAGCGGCAAGGAATTGGCCGCCGCGGCATTGCACCGGCTGTCCGAGCGTGCCTCAAAGCCCTATCTGGCGCTCAACTGCGCCGCGATTTCGCCAAATCTGGTCGAGGCGACCCTGTTCGGTCACAGCAAAGGGGCATTTACCGGTGCCAACGGCCCGCGCGCGGGCTATTTCGAGGACGCATCCGACGGCACGCTGTTTCTCGATGAAATCGGTGAATTGCCCCTCGATCTGCAGCCGAAACTCCTGCGTGTGCTCGAAAACGGCGAGTTCCAGCGCATTGGCGAGACCGCGGCACGACATTCATCGGCGCGTATCGTCACCGCTACCAATCGCGACCTCAAGAAGGAAGTCCGCGAGGGGCGCTTCCGCGCCGACCTCTACCACCGGCTTTCGGTGTTCACGGTGGCCATCCCGCCGCTGCGCGATCTCGGCGACGACGCCGTGCGCCTGCTGGAACATTTTCGTGCCATCTACACGGCACAGGCGGATTTGCCGCCGTTCCGGCTTACCGAAGCGGCGAAGAAGCGTTTATTGATTTACCCCTTCCCCGGCAACGTCCGCGAACTGCGCAACATCGCGATTCGCCTGACGACCAAATGTGCCGGCAAGCAGGTCGATGTCAGCGACCTCGAAGCCGAACTCGATCTGGGCAATCAATCGCCGGCCGCCGGCGTACCACCGGCGCCGACTCCGGCAAGCCTGGCGGAACTGGTGTCGATTGCCCTCAATGACATTCAAAGCCGTCACGACTTCAATCTCGATGCGACGCTCCATCTCTGGGAGCAGGCTTACATAGAAGCCGCGCAGCAGCTCGCCCATGACAACATGAGCCAGGCAGCCCGACTGCTCGGCGTAAACCGCACCACACTCTACAATCGCATCGACACGCTGGCCCGCGAAAACGAAGGTTCAGTGAAGGCTAACGCCGGCCTCATCGGCGTTAAACGCAGTGGCCATAACTAAAATGCAACGAAGCGAAATTTCAGTGAGGGCTAACGCCGGCCTTAACGACGTTAAACGCAGTGGCCGCAACTAATGCGCGCCACTTCGCAATAAACCAAGGGATCGCCTGACCGACACGATGTATCTCGACCATTTCGGACTTAACGAACCGCCCTTCCGCATTACGCCCCATACCGACTTCTTTTTCGACGGGGCCAATCGCGGTGCGACGCTGGATGCGCTGATCTACGCCATCACCCACGACGAAGGCATCGTCAAGGTCAGTGGCGAAGTCGGCAGCGGCAAGACCATGCTATGCCGCGTGTTGATGGAACGCCTGCCGGAAAACGTCACCATCATCTATCTGGCGAATCCGTCCCTCTCGCGCGACGACATTCTCTACGCCATCGCCGACGAACTGCGTCTTGAAGTACCCGACAACGCCCGCTCGTCGGTGGTCATGCGCGCCTTGCAGGATCACCTGATTCAATCCTTTGGCGAAGGACGGCAGGTAGTGGTGCTGATCGACGAAGCCCACGCCATGCCGGTGGAAACCCTCGAGGAAATCCGCCTGCTCTCGAATCTCGAGACGAACCGCAGCAAACTGCTGCAACTGGTGCTGTTCGGCCAGCCCGAACTGAATGACGTACTGGCCCGTTCGGACATGCGCCAGTTGAAGGAGCGCATCACCCACAACTTCGGCCTGGAACCGCTGGTGCGTGACGACATCACCCACTACCTGGATTTCCGCATGCGCGCCGCAGGTTATCGTGGGCCCAGCGTATTCTCGCCGACGGCGCTGAAATTGATTACCCAGAGCTCGCTCGGGCTCACCCGCCGCATCAACATTCTCGCCGACAAGGCCTTGCTCGCGGCCTTCTCCTCGGGAAGCCACCAGATAGGGTCGAAAGAAGTCCACGCCGCCATCCGCGACTGCGAGTTCAGCGATGCGACCTATGGCGGCAGGATGGCGCGTAAAACCAGCACCACTGCGATCGCTGCCGTGCTGATCATTGCTGCTCTGGCAAGCGTCCTCTGGCTGGCGCCAATGCGCAACGACGATGCTCCGCAAACTTCGATCGCCGCCCCCGCGCCCATCCTCGGCAGTCCAATCGCTGTCGCCAGCCAGCCAGCCGAACCGGTCGCAGTCCAGCCGGCCGCAGCCACTGTGCCGACAGGCTCGCCGCCGGTGGCAGCGGCCGCAGCCACCGTGTCACCCGAACCAGCTGTTGCAGCCAGCGCGCCTCCTGCAGCAGCCTCCCCGGCAGTCGCCGCGTCACCCGCGCCGCCTGCTGCACTCAGCGCGCCTCCGGTTGCCGCCGAGACGCCGCCGCCACAGCCGCTGCCACCAGGCATCGGACCACTGACCCGTGACCGGCTCGAAGCGGGACGCAACTGGCTGCAACAGCAGCCGGACAATCGCTGGTTCATTCAGATTTTTGACACTGCCGCCAGCCAGCATGGCGACGTCGAAACCCTATTGCGCCGGCTCTCACCCGACAGCGCCGAAATGAGTAATATCCATGTCTATTACTCCGACCTCAGCGGCGCGCCGCGCTATGGAGTCACCTACGGAGACTATTCAACTTGGACAGCAGCGGTCGCCGCGATGCGCGGCCTACCCAAACTCCTGCGGGCCGGCAAGCCCTACCCGCGGCAGGTCGTACGTTTGCGCTAGGGCGCTGGGCGATGGCAAGAACTGATGGGGGCAGACCAATTAAATCATTGGGTTGCGTCGCAAATATAACGTGTTATGCTAAGTCGCAGTTACATTGACATATCTGATCGGGGATTCGTTTGCGTCCACTCGTGATTCCGCCGTTCCCTGTTGCGCTGGCCGCCGGTCTGATGCTTTCGGCATGCAGCAGCATTCAGCCGCAGCCGCCGTCCCCCGGACACATAGGCGCTGAAGCCCAGGTATCGCCAAATCCCGACATTCCGCTGCCGGTGGGTTCGACCGTCATGCTCGCCCGTCCCAAGGCGGCCGCAAAGGCCGATTATGTAGATGCCTTGATTATGTTGAGCTTTCAGCGACGTGGCTTGC
>NZ_JASJPC010000043.1:0-51716 GCF_031426875.1 Sulfuritalea sp. | reverse complement strand
GATTCAATGCCTATGATTATAGCATAACATTGGTGAAGTCCGACAGGCTGCTAGGCCGGTTGCCTGCCGTAGAGCACCGGAAATTCCTCCTTGATATAGGTCGCGAATTCCCGGTCGTCGCTCAGGACGTGCCGGACAAACCAGGCTTCGAAGAAACCGACCAGGTTTTCGCCCGACGGATTCCGCTGCAGCTTGTCCTCCAGTTCGTCCATCAGCTCGATGATTCTTGCGTGCCCGTAGCGATGTTCCTGCAGGTCAGGATAACGGGTGATTTCATGCAACGACTCCTCGACGGCGAGGTGGAACTTCATGTAGGCGGAAAGCTGCGACAGCAGGAAGTGCAGGATATGCCAAGGATCCCGCTTCGCAATCGAGTTTTCGATAGCCAACAGGTGCTCGAAGATTTGCTTGTGTTGATTGTCGATCGCCTCAATGCCGATCGCCAGATCGTTGTCCCACTTCATCATGCCGCCCTTCTCGGTGACCGTTAAAACCACAGTGCCTGCCGGTTGATCCTTACTTCAGCCGTCCACCACTTGCACGAATGATACCCGCCAGATCGCGGCACTGTTCGATATCGGCGAGACCCGCGGCTGCCAGCAGTTCACGCACAGGCTCGGCCTGATCGTAGCCGTGTTCGAGCCAGAGCCATCCACCGGACGCCAGATGTGCAGGCGCGGCGGCAAGGATGCAGCGAATTGCATCCAGTCCATCCGCGCCGCTTGCCAACGCCGCGGCCGGCTCGTGGCGCAGGTCGCCCGCAGCAAGGTGCGGATCGGCTGCCGCGATATAGGGAGGATTGGCCACGATCAGATCGAAGCGTTCGCCGCCAAGGGCCGAGAACCAGTCGCTTTGCAGGAAGCGCACGTGCGCACCGAGCCGTTCCGCGTTCTTGCGCGCGATCAGCAAGGCGGCTGCCGAAGCGTCCACCGCGGCAAGCTGTGCCTGGGGGATTTCCAGCGCCAGCGTGACCGCAATACAACCGCTGCCGGTACCCAGATCGAGAATCCTCGCCGCAGCGGACTCTGCCTGCCGGGAATTCCGCTCGCCCGCCGCGAAGCGGAATCCCGGGTGTGTCGAGACCGCGGGCCGGCAAGCGCCGACTTTTGCCAGGGCGATTTCGATCAGCAGTTCGGTTTCGGGACGCGGGATCAGCACTGCCGACGAGACCTCGAATTCACGCCCGAAAAACTCGCGAAACCCGACCAGGTAAGCGATTGGCTCGCCGCCCGCACGCCGCGCCACCAGCGACGCGAAGGCCAGCAGTTCGTCTTCATCGAGCACCTGGTCGTCATGGGCAAGCAGCCAGGCCGCCGATTGTTGCAGGACATGCCCCAGCAGCAGGCGCGCCTCGCCGGCCGGCAGCTTGGCCCGCGCTGCGACAAGCGCCGCCGCTACTGTGGTCATTCGGCCAGCGCCGCCAGCAGTTCCGCCTGGTGCTCGGCGGTCAGGGCGCCGACCAACTCGTCCAGGTCGCCGTCCATGATGGCGTCGATCTTGTACAGCGTCAGGTTGATGCGGTGGTCGGTGATCCGTCCCTGCGGAAAGTTGTAGGTGCGGATGCGCTCGGAGCGATCGCCGGAGCCGATCAGGCTCTTGCGCTGCGAGGCGATCTGCTGCTGCTGGGAGCAACGTTTGGCGTCGTTGATGCGGGCGGCCAGCACCGACATGGCCTGTGCCTTGTTGCGGTGCTGCGAGCGGTCGTCCTGGCACTCGACGACGATGCCGGTCGGGATGTGGGTGATGCGCACCGCCGAGTCGGTCTTGTTGATGTGCTGGCCGCCGGCGCCCGAGGCACGGAAGGTATCGATGCGCAGGTCGGCCGGATTGATGTCGATGTCGACCAGCTCGTCGGCCTCGGGCATCACCGCGACAGTGCAGGCCGAGGTGTGGATGCGGCCCTGGGTTTCCGTTACCGGCACGCGCTGCACGCGGTGGCCGCCCGACTCGAACTTGAGCTTCGAGTAGGCGCCCTGGCCCTCGACGCGGGCGATGATTTCGCGGAAGCCGCCGAGGTCGGATTCGCTGCGCGAGACGATCTCCACCTTCCAGCGCTGGCGCTCGGCATAGCGGCTGTACATGCGGAAGAGATCTGCGGCGAACAGCGCCGACTCGTCGCCGCCGGTGCCGGCGCGGATTTCCAGGAACAAATTCCTGTCGTCGTTGGGATCCTTCGGCAACAGCGCGGTCTGCAGCTCGATTTCGAGCCGGGCCATGGCTGCACTGGCCGATTCCTGTTCGGCCTGGGCCAGTTCCTTCATCTCGGGATCGCCGAGCATTTCGCCGGCACTTGAATAGTTGGCGCTGGCGCTACGGTAAAGATGAAACAGGTCCACCACCGGCGTGATGTCGGCGCGCTCGCGGGTTAGTTTGCGGTAACTGTCCATGTCGCGAGCGGCGTGTTCGCCGCCCAGCAGGCCGTCGATTTCGGCCAGGCGTTCGCTCAGGCGTTCAAGTTTGTCGAGTATGCTTTTTTTCATGGGATCAGGTCAGTTTGCCGGCGAGGATGCCGCGCGGGCGATGAGTTGTATGCTTTGGCGCACATCGGCGGCGAGCAGCAGTTCGGTCTGCGCCGCGGCGAGGGTGATGCGTTCGTCGAACTGCAGCAAGCCGGCCTCGTCCACCTGCAGGATTTCGGCATCGATCAGATTGCGGATCACGTTGCCGAACAGCAGTTTTTCCGAAAACTCGGCCGAGTTGAACTGGTAGAGCATGGTCAGCCGCTGCGCCAGCAGGTGAGCGGCTTCCTCCAGCGCATTGCGGGTCAAGCGGCCGCTGCCGTGATGCTGCAGCAAGGCCAGGGTGAGGAACTGGCGTTCCAGCGTGGGCCGGATGATTTCGCCGAGTTGCCGCAGTTCGGGACTGGCCTCGCTGTTGGGCGGCGGCGCACGCAGAATCTCGCTCTGGCTGTCGCCGAGGATCAGGCCGCGCCGGGACAATGTCGCTTCGGTGCGATCGATCACCGCATCGAGTTCGGCGGGTTCCCACGGCAGGAACAGTTCGGCGCGCAGCAGGCCGTAGATGCCCTTGATCGCCTCCCGAGCGCGCTGCCGCGGCAGCCGCTGGTTGTGGCTGATTAGGCAGGCCAGCAGCGCGGGCAGGGCGAACAGGTGCAGCACGTTGTTGCGGAAGTATGCCAGCAGCGCCGCCTGCTGCTCGTCGGCGCGGATGATGTCGCCCAGGGGATGCGGATGGCATTGCACCAGGTCGAGCCGGCGCACGTAGTCGATCACCTCGCCGGCCGGCAGTTGGCAGGGAACGATCTCGCCCCACGCCGTCTCGGCCAGCAGGTACTGGATGTGCTCGATCTGCTTCTGCAACAGCCGCAGATCGGCGGCGTGCTTGGGCGTGGACAGCAAGGTCAGCGCCAGCAGATTGACGGGGGTGACCACCGCCTGGGCATTGATGCGGCGCGCCAGGGCCGTGGCCGTGGCCTCCACGGCATTGCGCAGCCACGGCGCCCTGGCATCGAAGCTCTCCTCCCGCCATGCCGGGTGCTGCGTGTCGAGAAACTCGGCCAATGCCAGGGGCGGGCCGAAATTCACATGGACCTTGCCGAAGTTGCGCTTCAGCAGCCGCGCCGCGGCGAGCAGGTCGCTCAACGACTCGGACTGCTTGGGCCGACCATGGAGTTCGGCCAGATAGCTGCCGCCTTCCATCAACTTCTCGTAGCCGATGTACACCGGCACGAAGACCAGCGGTCGCGCGCGGCTGCGCACGAAGCTCTGTATGGTCATCGCCAATATGCCGGCCTTGGGTGCCAGCATGCGCCCGCTGCGGCTGCGCCCGCCCTCGATGAAGTACTCGATCGGAAAGCCGCGGTCGATCATCAGGTGCAGGTACTCCAGAAACACCGTCGCATAGAGCTGCTCGCCCTTGAACTTGCGGCGCAGGAAGAAGGCTCCAGAACGCCGCAGCACGGAGCCGAGCAGCGGCAGATTCAGGTTGGCCCCGGCCGCGATGTGCGGCACCATCAGGCCGCGGTTGAAAATGATGTAGGACAGCAGCAGGTAATCGACGTGGCTGCGGTGACAGGGTACATAGACGATGCCGTGGCCCGGCGCCACCGCCGTGACGCGCTCGAAGTTGTGCACTTCGACGCCGTTGTAGACCTTGTTCCAGACCCAGGTCAGGAACAGCGAAAACGCCCGCACCACAGCATAGCTGTAGTCGGAAGCGATCTCCAGCGCGAACTCCCGCGCTGCGCGCTGCGCGGCGACTTGCGAAATCGACTTGGCCTGCGCTTCGGCAACGACGGCCTCGCGCACCGCAGGCGTGTTGAGCAGGGCGCGCAACTGGGTGCGGCGATGCGACAGATCGGGACCGATCGCCATTTCGCGCTGGCGCCGGAAGTGCACGCGCAGGATACGTCCCAGCTTGCGCAGCGCGCGGGGCTCGTCGATGTCTTCGGAGAGCAGTTCGCGCAGCGAGATCGGCGCATTGAAACGCACCACGGTATGACGGCCATGGATCAGGATGGCGAACAACTGCCGCAGCGTGCTGACCGACTGCCAAGTCTCGGCGAACAGGGCCTCGAGTATCGAGTCCTGCTTGCCGGGTTCGCGCCCCCAGAGGATGGTCACCGGCACCAGTTGCACGTCGAAGCGGGGATCGGCGACCGCAGTCCGCACCAGCGACTTGAGCAGCGCCGAATGCTCGCTGCGCGGATTCGGCGCGAATTGCCCGCGCGTATTGCGCGAGAGGAAAAAGAAGGATCGTCGCGCGGAAAACGCCGCATCGCGCAGGGGCCGCAAGGCGGGCGGCAGGCCCAGTTCGCGGCATTCCCGGTCGAGTACCAGCAGATTCGAAAGACGACGCACGTCAAGTACGTAGCAAACCGCCAGGTCGGGTCGCAGCTTGAGCATTTCCGGAGTTTCCGGGAATACCCGGGTACGCGTCGCCAGGTAAAGAATTCGACGCAGAAGGTCCAGCGTCCAGCCGGTTAAATCGAAGAAGGACTGGCGGCTCACTGGCGGACAGGCTTCTGCGCCGTGCAGGCGCCGGACGGTCGATGCGGGACCACGCACCTACTCCCCGGAATTCAGGCGATAGATACGGGAGATTAGGGCTGAAACCTCGGTGCGCTCGGCGCCTTCCGCCTGATTCAGGGCGTGGGTCGGGGCATGCAGCAGCTTGTTGGTGAGGCCGTGCGACAGCGCGTCGAGCACCTTGGCCGGATCGTCGCCGCGCGCCAGGAGCTTGAGCGCGTGCTCGACTTCATGGCGGCGCGCGCGTTCGGCGGCATCGCGCAGGGCGCGGATGGTCGGCACTGTCTCGCGCGATTCGAGCCAGTGCAGGAAACCCGAAACGCGATCGGTGATGATGGCCTCGGCCTCGACCACGGCGGCCTGGCGCGACTCGAGGCCGGATTCGACTATCTGGCCGAGGTCGTCGAGCGTGTAGAGAAACACGTCGTCCTGCCGGCCCACTTCTTCCTCGATGTCGCGCGGCACGGCCAGATCAACCATGACCATCGGCCGATGGCGGCGCGCCTTGAGGGCACGCTCGACCATGCCGAGGCCGATGATAGGCAGCGAACTCGCGGTGCAGGAGACCACGATGTCGTAATCCGCCAGGCGCTCGCCGAGCTGGTCCAGTTTCATGGCATCGCCGCCAAAGCGCGCGGCCAGATCGGCGCCGCGCTCCAGGGTGCGATTGGCGATGGTGAGCCGCTTGGGCTTCTGCGCGGCGAAATGCGCGGCACACAACTCGACCATCTCGCCGGCGCCGATGAACAGCACTTTTTGCTCCGTCAAGCTGTCGAAAATGCGCGCAGACAAATGCACGGCCGCCGCCGCCATGGAAACCGTGTTGGCGCCGATCGCGGTGGTCGAACGCACTTCCTTGGCCACGGCGAAAGTGCGCTGGAACAGTTTGCCCAGCAGCGTGCCAAGGGTTCCGGCCTCTTCCGCGGCACGCGCCGCCTGCTTCATCTGGCCGAGGATCTGCGGCTCGCCGAGCACCATCGAATCAAGCCCGGCAGCAACACGGAACATGTGGCGCACCGCATCCCGCTGCGGATGCTGGTAGAGGTAGGGATGGATTTTCTGCGGCGACAGCGAGTGATATTCGGCCAGCCAGTCCGCCGCGACCTGCGGATTCTCGGCGGCGCAATACAGTTCGGTGCGATTGCAGGTCGACAGGATCGCGGCTTCGCGCACCGATTTCGCCCGCAACAGGTCGTGCAGAGCCTGCCCCATGTGCGATGGGTCGAACGCCACCTGCTCACGTACTGCCAGCGGGGCCGTATGGTGGTTGATACCCAGAGCGAACAACTGCACGGAGATATGACCTTGAAGCGACTGGAAAATGGCCGATGGTGAGTATTAGAAACCGATCGGCCCCAAACAACAAGACCAGCCGCTGCTCCCGCAGTCGACCGGGCAGGGCTAGACTTCGCATTATATTGGGGCGGCGCGGCGTTCGGGAGATGCCGCGCCGGCTCATTTTCAAACGGAGCGATCCACTAACCGACTCGTGACGGAACCATGAACAACGACATCCTGCAGTCCGCCCTCGCCGATTACTTTGCGCCCTGGGTTCAGGCCCTGGGCCTCAAGGTGGAAGCCGGTTCGCCGGAATCCGTTCTCCTGCGCCTGCCGCAGAACGACCAGTTGTCCCGCGTCGGCGGCATGCTTTGCGGCCAGGCCATGATGGCGGCGGCCGATTCGGCCATGGTGCTGGCCTTGATCAAGCACTTCGGCGAATTCCGCCCCTGCACCACAGTGCAGCAATCCACCAGCTTCCTCAAGCCGCTCTCGGGCCAGGATGCGCTGATCGAAGCCCGCGTGACCCGCGCCGGCAAGGCGCTGGCCTTCGGCGAAATCGACATTCGCGGTGCGGCCGACGGCAAAAGCGTCTGCCGCACCAGCACGACCTACGCGCTGCTCTGAACTCAAACAGGTAAAATCGCGCCCTTTCGCGGCGTTCGCCGGCGACAATCGCCGTATCGCCAGCGCCGACTCTTGGAGAATTTCAGTGCAACTCGTCTGTCTCGACCTCGAAGGCGTACTCGTTCCCGAAATCTGGATCGAGTTTTCCAAACGCACCGGCATCCCGGAACTTTCCCGCACCACGCGCGACGAGCCGGACTACGACAAGCTGATGAAGTACCGGCTGAACCTGCTGAAAACCCACAAGCTGGGCCTGCCCGACATTCAGAAAGTGATTGCCGACATGGGGCCGATGGCCGGCGCCAGGGATTTCCTCGACGCGCTGCGCCGCGACTACCAGGTCATCATCCTCTCCGACACCTTCTACGAATTCGCCATGCCGCTGATGGCGCAGCTCAACATGCCGGTGCTGTTCTGCCACAAGCTGGAGACGGATGCCGCCGGCTTCGTGGTCAACTACCACCTGCGCATGCCGAACCAGAAAATGGAATCGGTGAAGCGCTTCAAGGAACTCAACTTCAAGGTGATCGCCGGCGGCGACTCCTACAACGACACGGCGATGCTGGCCGAAGCCCATGCCGGCATCCTGTTCCATCCGCCGCAGAACGTGATCGACGAATTCCCGCAGTTCCCGGTGACCATGAACTACGCCGAGCTGCGCACCGAAATCGACAAGGCCTCGACCAGAATCTGATGCACGCATCCGATGCATAAAGCGCGCTTCTACACGCTGACCGCCTCCTGCCCCGACCAGGTCGGCATCATCGCGCGCGTCACCGGCTTCATCGCCGAGCACAAGGGCTGGATCCTCGAATCGAGCTTTCATGCCGATGACGTCCTCGCCGCCGAGCCGCCCCAAGGCGGGGACAAGACAATACCCGGAGCCGGCGGCGCCGGCGAACTCCAGTCACCTCCTTCCACGGGAAGGGGGCGGGGGGAAGGCCAGCCGAATGGCCGTTACTTCATGCGCATCGAGGTCAGGGCCGATTCCCTGCCCTTCCATCTCGCCGAGTTCCGCAGCCGCTTCCAGCCCCTTGCCACGGAACTGCAACTGGACTGGCGCATCAACGATTCGGCGGTGAAAAAGCGCGTGGTGGTGCTGGTCTCGAAGCAGGAGCATTGCCTCTACGACCTGCTGGCGCGCTGGCAGTCGAAGGAACTCGACATCGAGATCGCCTGCGTGATTTCCAATCACGATACCTTCCGAGGCTTCGTCGAATGGCACGGTATCCCCTTTCACCATGTACCGATGCCGGCCGAGAACAAGGCCGCGGCCTATGCCGAGGTCAAGCGCCTGTTCGAGCAAACGCGCGGCGACACCATGGTGCTGGCGCGCTACATGCAGATTCTTTCGCCGGAACTGTGCGCCGCCTATCCGGGGCAGATTCTCAACATCCACCACAGCTTCCTGCCCTCGTTCGTCGGCGCCAAGCCCTACCACCAGGCCTACACGCGCGGCGTCAAGCTGATCGGCGCCACCTGCCACTACGTCACCGCAGACCTCGACCAGGGCCCGATCATCGAGCAGGACGTGATCCGCATCGACCACTCGGATTCGGTCGAGGACATGGTGCGCTACGGCAAGGACATCGAGAAAACGGTGCTGGCGCGCGGACTGCGCTATCACCTCGAAGACCGCGTGCTGGTCCATGGCAACAAGACCGTGGTATTCCGCTGAGATCTTGTGAATAAATCTACTGCGCGTGCCGGATCGGGGCTTGGGCGGTGCTCGCTATCCTCATGTACAGAAACGTACATTCCGGTAGCTGCGCTCCGGCCGCACCCCGCTGCGGCCCGCTCGCTACGATTTCTTCACAAGCTCTGAGATCTGAAGACTGAAGGATTGATCCGGGCTTTTCGGCGGCCGATCGGCACCGAGCGCTCCGGTCCATGCCGCGCCGCTGGCGCTTACGCCGCCGCTTTCAGTTTGCGGTAGAGCGTGCGCATCCCCAGATTGAGGCTGGCCGCGAGCGATTTGCGATCGCCGTCGAACCTGGCCAACAGCCAGCGCAGGTAGCGGCGTTCGAGTTCATCGAGAGCCAGCGCGGAGTCGACGACGAACGCGGTTTCAGGCAGTGCTGCTGAAACCCGCCGAGCAGGCGGCGGATCAGCCAAGGTGGATTCCATATCGAGATGCTCCGGGGCAATCTCGTTACCGTCGGCCAGGATGGACGCGCGCTCCACCAGATTGCGCAACTCGCGGATGTTGCCCGTGTAGGTTCGCTCCTTCAGCGCGGCCAGCGCCGCGGCAGAGAAATGCAGCCCGCGATCGCCGGCGACGCGCTGGAGAAAGGAATTGGCCAGTAGCGGAATGTCCTCGACGCGCCGGTCAAGCGCCGGCACGGCGATCGGAAAAGTGCTGATCCGGTGATACAGATCGCGGCGAAAGCTTTCTTTTTCCACCATGCTCACGATGTTCCGGTGTGTCGCACAGACCAGCCGGAAATCGGAGCGCAGCGTCTCGACCCCGCCGACGCGCCGGTAGGTCCCCGATTCGAGCAGGCGCAACAGCTTCACCTGCAGTGTCAGCGGAATGTCACCGACTTCGTCGAGAAACAAGGTGCCGCCGCTGGCCGCCTCGACCAGGCCGATCTTGCGATGGCTGGCGCCGGTGAAGGCGCCTTTCTCATAACCGAACAGTTCGCTCTCGAACAGGGACTCGGTCAAACCCGAGCAGTCGACGACAACGAATGGGCCATCGGAGTTGCGGCCGGCCTCATGCACCACCCGCGCCACGAGTTCCTTGCCGGTGCCCGTCTCGCCCAGCAGCAGCACCGCCGCGTCGGTCGGCGCGACGCGCATCACCAGCGACAGCATCCGGCTGAACGAGGCGGCGCGCCCGACCAATCCTTCGGCAGCCGGGCGGCTCGACGCGTGCTTGACCACGCGCATGGTCTCGACAAAAAAAGCCATCCTGCCCTGCTCATCGCGGATCGGCGCCGTCGCGACGTCGACGTGCTCTTCGCCGCGCGGTGTGTGGTGCAGGTGCAGAGCGCGATGCATTTGACCGCTGTGCCGGCTCATCCGCAGCGGACAGGATTCCCCGGCCTGGTCGCAGGGTACGGCGAAGTGATGCGACACCTCGTAGCAAAACTTGCCATTGACATCCTGCCCCTGGGCGAATTCCTCCGTGTAGGCCTTGTTGGCACCGACGATGCGGTACTCGGCGTCCATGACGATGCTGGGTTCCGGCTGTCCGTCGAGAAAGGAAATCAGCTCGGGAAACGACTTGGTCGCAGAACTCATGGCGGATAGTGTCTAATTTGGCAGTTGATTAGACCATAAATTGCATTTGCGTCATTGTTGTCACTTCGAAATCTGCAGAGCCATCCGCGAGCGCGTCCGGGCGATAGATAAATATCATATTATTCATTGTGTTACATGTTAACAAGGATCGCAATCGCTCTCTGGCACATAACTCGCAGTAGTAGTGGCATTCCAAGTAGGAGTGCCGGATATGAACACCTGCAGTCATGATGATCAACGCCGCAAGCTGGTGTTCGCGGTATCCGCAATTGGGGGGCTGGGCGCGGCGGCAGCGGTTGTCCCGTTCGCCGCCAGCCTGTTGCCGTCGCAGCGCGCCAAGAGCGCCGGCGCCCCGGTGGAAGTCGATATCGGCAAGCTGCAGCCGGGCCAGATGATCACCGTGGAATGGCGCGGCAAGCCGGTCTGGATCGTGCATCGCACGCCGGAGATGCTGGCCGGCCTGGAAAGTTTGTCGAGCCGATTGACCGATCCCGAATCGGCGCGTCCGATGCAACCGGAGGACTGTCGCAATACGCAGCGCTCGATCAAGCCCGAGATTCTGGTCGCCGTAGGCATCTGTACCCATCTCGGTTGCTCTCCCAACGAGAAGTTCAAGCCCGGCCCAGAATCCGCGATTGACGCGGACTGGCTCGGCGGCTTCTTCTGCCCTTGCCACGGGTCCACCTTCGACCTGGCCGGCCGCGTATTTCGCAACAAGCCGGCCCCCGACAATCTCGAAATCCCGCCCCATCGCTACCTCAGCGCCACCCGCCTGATCATCGGCGACGACACCCAGGCGTGAGTGCCCTCCGTTTTTCCATTCCTGCAGGAGCACATCCATGAACAAGCCAAGTCTGCACTCGAAGTCGCTGACGATCGCCTCCATCCTTTTCGGGGTACCGATCCTGTTCGCATTCGTCATCGGCAGCATCCCCGTGTTGATCCCGATCCTGCTGTTCCGCTGGCTCGCGCGCCTGATCAAGCCCGTGACCGTCGAAGCGCCGGCAATCGCTCTGCCGGCCTGAGCAATCCGTCCTTGCCGCCAACCAATCGAGACCCCGATGAACCAAGCGTCCGGCACTACCGCCAGCGTTGCTCAGGGTCGACGTGATCCGCGACCAAGGCATGCTCGGGCGCGGGGTTGAAGGCGGGCTGATCGAGAACGCCTACACCCTGCGCATCATGAACAGCGACGAGAAGCTGCGCCGCTATCGGATAGCCGTGTCGGGCCTCAACGGGATTGCGCTGGGCAAGGTGCCAGACGCCGCGGTGGATGCCGCCAGCACCCATTCATTGGTAGTGTCCGCACTGGTAGTGTCCGCGCGCGTGTCCCCGGAGGCGGGAGCAAAGGGTTCGCTGCCGATTCGCTTCGATATCGAAGCGGCGGAAAACCCGTCGCTACGGCGGCAGGAAAAGGCCGTGTTCATCATGCCCTGAACGGGTCATCGCCTCACGCTGCTGCAGAACGAATCTGTTTATCGAGCAGCGACGCCGTGCCGCCATCCGCAGCGGCGAGGAGAGCGTACTTTGCTCGACCGCCTTGCTGCGCAGGGGCTTCATCAGCGCCAACTTTCATTTTCCGGCGGAAGGTTTCCTCAGCAACAGCCAGAACCCGATCAGCACCATCGGCAGGCTCAGCCACTGCCCCATGCTGACCACGTAGGACACGCCGAAGATGCCGTGATCCGGTTCGCGGAAATATTCGGCGGCAAAACGCAAGCTGCCATAGCCGACCAGGAACATGCCGGAGACGGCTCCCACCGCACGTTGCCGCGCGGAAAATAGCCAGAGGATCGCGAACAGCAGCAGGCCTTCGCCGGCCGCCTGGTACAGCGGCGAGGGATGGCGCGGCAAGCGGTCGACATGCGGGAATATCATCGCCCAGGGCAGGCTCGGATCGGCCACCCGCCCCCACAGTTCGCCGTTGATGAAGTTGCCGATGCGCCCGGCCATGAGGCCCAGCGGCACCAGCGGGGCGATGAAATCGGTGACCTGAAAAAATGTCCTGCCGGCCTTGCGGCCCCATAGCGCCATGGCCACGAACACGCCGAGCATGCCGCCGTGAAAGGCCATGCCGCCCTTCCATACCGCGAGGATTTCCAGCGGATGCGCCAGGTAATAGCCCGGCTCGTAGAACAGCACCTGGCCCAGGCGCCCGCCGAGGATCACGCCGAGCACGCCATAGAACAGCAGGTCGTCGACGTCCTGCGCGCTCATTGCATGCCAGGGCTGGGACGCGGCGCGGCGCTTGCCGAGCCAGAGGAAGGCGACAAAGCCGGCCAGATACATGAGGCCGTACCAGCGCACGGCCAGCGGGCCAAGCTGGACGGCAATCGGGTCGAACTGGGGATGGATCAGCATGGAGGTCGTATAGGTCGGTGAAAAGTTATGCGAAGCGGTATCCCCGGGGGCGGCGCTGGCGCTACGGCGTCCCGCCTATTCCGGCTGCGGCGAGTTTGCCGTGATTTCCCACGGATTGAACACCACCGGCAAGGCCGCCGCAAAGTCACGATCGTTGCGCGTCACCAGTACCAGGCCGTGTTCGACCGCCATCGCCGCGATGATCGAATCGAAGGCAGCCATGGTGCGTCCGCCGGCTTCGACGCGGGCGCACATTTCGCCCCAGTAGGCGGCGGTCTCGCTGGTGAAGGGCATTATCCGGTCGGCGAACCCGGCCTGCAATTGCTCAAGCCAGGCTCCCAGATCCGTCTTGCGCCGCGACGCGGGCAAGCGCGCCACGCCGCGCCACAATTCGGCCAGCGTCATCGCCGAGACGTACAGATCGCTTTCGGCGCGCGCATTGATCCACGTCAGCACCCTGGCCTCCGGCGTCGTCTTGACGAATTCCGACAGGACGCAGGTGTCGAGCAGATACTTCACAAGTCGAGCGCCCGCACCGCCTCGGCGGAACGGGAAACATCCAAGGCTGCGCCACGCGGAGCGCCGTTCAACACTGTCAGCAAGGACGGCCCAGCCAACAGGCGCCGGTATTCCGGCGCGGCAATCACGACCACCGCCTCTTCGCCACGCCGCGTGACGAGCTGCGGCCCTTCGGCGAGCGTGCAATCCACCAACTCGCTGAAGCGGCTTTTGGCCTCCTGCAATTGCCACGTGTGCATGATGATCTCCTTGCCAATTAACTAGTCAGACTGACCAGTTAATCATGATTGAATGCTCGCCGGATGTCAATAAGACCGATACCACGGGGCGTCAGCTCGATACATCAAGAGTCGGCGCTTGCCGGCCCGCAAAGCGGAATCCCCGGCCGACAGAGTCCGCGACGGTGATTTCGCTCGCCACAGGGCTTCCGCTAGAATTGACGGCACTTTTCCGGCCGTCGCGCCCATTGCAGGAGTTCACCATGCCCGCCTACCGTTCCCGCACTTCCACCCACGGCCGCAACATGGCCGGCGCCCGCGCCCTGTGGCGCGCCACCGGCATGCAGGACGGCGATTTCGGCAAGCCGATCATCGCCGTGGTCAATTCCTTCACCCAGTTCGTGCCGGGGCATGTGCATCTGAAGGACATGGGCCAGCTCGTCGCCCGCGAGATCGAGGCGGCCGGCGGCGTGGCCAAGGAATTCAACACCATCGCGATCGATGACGGTATCGCCATGGGCCACGGCGGCATGCTGTATTCGCTGCCCTCGCGCGAGCTGATCGCCGACTCGGTCGAGTACATGGTCAACGGCCATTGCGCCGATGCCATGGTCTGCATCTCCAACTGCGACAAGATAACTCCGGGCATGCTGATGGCCAGCCTGCGGCTCAATATTCCGACGATCTTCGTTTCGGGCGGCCCGATGGAAGCCGGCAAGGTGAAATGGCACGGCGAATACCGCATGGTCGACCTGATCGACGCGATGATCGAAGCCGGCGACAGTAAGAACAGCGACGCCGAAGTGGCGTCCATGGAGCGCTCCGCCTGCCCGACCTGCGGCTCCTGCTCGGGCATGTTCACCGCCAACTCGATGAACTGCCTGACCGAGGCACTGGGCCTCTCGCTGCCGGGCAACGGTTCGCTGCTGGCAACCCATGCCGACCGCGAGAAGCTGTTCCTCAAGGCCGGCCGCCAGATCGTCGAACTCTGCCGGCGCTGGTACGAGAAGGACGACGCCTCCGCGTTGCCGCGCTCGATCGCCTCGTTCGCCGCCTTCGAGAACGCCATTGCGCTGGACATCGCCATGGGCGGCTCGACCAATACCGTGCTGCACCTCCTGGCCGCCGCCCAGGAAGCCGGCGTCGACTTCAACCTGGCCGACATCGACCGCATGTCGCGCAAGGTGCCCTGCCTGGCCAAGGTGGCGCCGGCGACGCAGAAGTACCACATGGAAGACGTGCATCGCGCCGGCGGCATCATGGCCATCCTCGGCGAACTCGACCGCGCCGGCCTGATCAACCGCGATTCGCCCACCGTGCTCTATCCGACCCTGGGCGAAGCGCTCGACTGCTGCGACGTCAAGCGCAACCACGCTCCGGCCGTGCATGAGTTCTATCGCGCGGCGCCGGGCGGCGTGCCGACCCAGGTCGCCTTCTCGCAGCATCGTCGTTACCCGACGCTCGACCTCGATCGCGCCGCCGGCTGCGTTCGCGACCGGGCCCACGCCTACTCGCAGGACGGCGGCCTGGCCGTGCTCTACGGCAACATCGCGGAGAAGGGCTGCATCGTCAAGACCGCCGGCGTCGATGACTCGATCCTCAAATTCACCGGCCGCGCGCGGGTCTGCCAGTCGCAGGAGGAAGCCGTGGAGAAGATCCTCGGCGACCAGATCGTCGCCGGCGACATCGTGATCGTGGTCTACGAAGGGCCGAAAGGCGGCCCCGGCATGCAGGAGATGCTCTATCCGACCTCGTATCTCAAGTCCAAGGACATGGGCAAGGTCTGTGCGCTGCTCACCGATGGTCGTTTCTCCGGCGGCACCTCGGGGCTGTCGATCGGCCACGCCTCGCCGGAAGCCGCCGCCGGCGGCGCCATCGGCCTGGTCGAAGAGGGCGACACGATAGAAATCGACATTCCCAACCGGCGCATCCACCTCGTGGTCGAAGAGTTGGCGCTGGCGGCACGGCGCGCGGCGATGGAAGCCCGCGGCGTACATGCCTGGAAACCGCTCAAGCGCCAGCGCGAAGTCTCCAATGCACTGCTGGCCTATGCGGCAATGACGACTTCAGCCGACACCGGAGCAGTGAGGGACGTTTCACAGCTTGGTTGACCTACGTCAAATTTCCATCGGTATATAAGCAGATAATTATTTTCAAGTTACTTGTTATGCAATTTCCGATGGAGATGATTCATGAGACATGCACTTACCCGCGCTGCGCTGCTGCTGTGCAGCGCCGGCTGGCTGGTCACCGCCGGCGCCGCACTGGCTGAGGAAGCACAGCCGGAACCTAAACCGCTCAAGCTCACCACCACCGCCGACCACACCAAGTTCAAGCAACTGCAGAAGACCTTCAATTCCGGGCCGGAAGTCACCAAGGCCTGCTTGGAATGCCACACCGAAGCCGCCGGCCAGATCCACCGCACCAAGCACTGGAAATGGGAGTATCTGAATCCCGAAACCAAGCAAATGCTGGGCAAAAAGACCGTCGTCAACAACTTCTGCATTTCCATCGCCTCGAACTACGCATCCTGTACCGCCTGCCACGTCGGCTACGGCTGGAAGGACGCCAGCTTCGACTTCAAGTCCGAAGAGAACGTCGATTGCCTGGCCTGCCACGACACCACCGGCAATTACAGGAAGCCGCCCGGCTTCGCCGGCAACCCGGTGGTCAAGGACACCGAGTTCCCGCCCGGTTCCGGCAAGACCATCAAGGGCATCGATCTCTCCAAGATAGCGCAGAAAGTCGGCAAGTCCAGCCGCGACACCTGCGGCGCCTGCCACTTCAACGGCGGCGGCGGCGACGGCGTCAAGCATGGCGACATGGACAGCTCTCTGGCCGCGCCGACCAAGGAACTCGACGTGCATATGGACGCCGAGGGCCTTGATTTCACCTGCGGCACCTGCCACAAAACCTCCAGCCACGACGTCGCCGGCAGCCGCTACACACCGACGGCCAAGGACAGCAAAGGCGCTCACGTCCGCGGCAAGGCCGACAATGGCAACCCGGCAACCTGCGTCGCCTGTCACGGCAACGGCCCGCACAAGAAGGAAGCACGGCTGAACCTGCACGCGACCAAGATCGCCTGCCAGACCTGCCACATTCCGACCTATGCGCGCGGCGGCATCCCCACCAAGATGGTGTGGGACTGGTCCACCGCCGGCAAGCGCGATGCCGAAGGCAAGCACATCACGAAGAAAGACGCCAAGGGTCACATCATCTACGAATCGCGCAAGGGCGACTTCACCCTGGCCGAGAACGTCAAACCCGAATACGCCTGGTTCAACGGGCAGGTGAACTACACGTTGGTGACCGACAAGATCGAGAAGTCCGAGCAGCGCACCCAGATCAACAAGATGGGCGGCAGCGCCAGCGACGGCAAATCGATGATCTGGCCGATGAAGGTATTCCGCGGCTCGCAGCCCTACGATCCGGTGAACAAGACCCTGGTCACGCCGCATACGGCCGGCAACGACGACACCGGTTACTGGAAGAACCTGGACTGGGACAAGGCCATCACGGTCGGCATGAAGGATTCCGGCCACCCCTACTCGGGCAAGATGGAATTCCTCAAGACCGAAATGTCCTGGCCGATCACCCACATGGTCGCACCCAAGGAAAAGGCGCTGGGCTGTGCCGAGTGCCACAGCAAGGATGGCCGGCTGGCCGGTATCCAGGGCATCTACATCCCGGTCCGCGACAACAACAAGCTGCTGGACACCATCGGCTGGGCAGTCGTCTTCCTGACCCTGTTCGGCGTGTTCGGTCACGGCGCCCTGCGCATCGTCACCAGCCGTAAGCACTAAGGAGAACTGAAATGGCTGAATGTATCTACGTCTTCAAGCGCTTCGAGCGTTTCTGGCACTGGTCGCAGGCCGGTCTGATCATGTTCCTGATGCTGACCGCCTTCGACATCCACGGCACCTACACCATCTTCGGCTTCGAAAAGGCGGTGGCCTACCACACCATCGCGGCCTGGTCGCTGATCGGGCTCTGGGTGTTCGCGATCTTCTGGCACTTCACCACCGGCGAATGGAAGCAGTACATCCCGACCACGGAAAAAGTCGTGGCGATGATGAACTACTACCTGTTCGGCATCTTCAAGAATGCGCCGCATCCGTTCAAGTTGACGCAGTTGCGCAAGCACAACCCGCTGCAGCGCCTGGCCTATCTCGCCATCATGGTTTGCGTCGGCCCGCTGATCTGGGTCACCGGGGTGCTCTACCTGTTCTATGACAACTGGGCAGCCTGGGGGCTAGGCAAGCTGTCGCTGGAATGGGTCGCCAACGGCCACATCGCCGGCGCCTTCATGATGCTCGCCTTCCTCATCGCCCACGTCTATCTGACCACGGCCGGACACACGCCGATGGCCCACATCAAGGCCATGATCACCGGCTGGGAAGAAGTGGATTGATCACCAAATTTTAATAAGGAGTATGACCATGAAATTCAGCACTCAACTCACGGTAGGCGTCGTGCTTTCGCTGCTCGCCTCCGCCGCCTTCGCCTACGACGCCGACTGGAAGCGCGGCCGCGTCTACTACCGCAGCGTGTGCACCTCCTGCCACGCGGTACAGCCGGTCGGCACCATCAACCCGAGTTCCAAGACCAAGGCCGAATGGGCGGCCTACCTCAAGGCCGACAAGCATGCCAAGAGCAAGGACACGGTCAAGCAATATGTCAGCAAGGCCTACCGCGCCAGCATCAAGTCCGGCAACAAGGCTGCCGAGAAATTCGCCGCCGTGCCCGACCAGGAACTGCTCGATGACGTCGCAGCCTTCCTGACCAAGGGCGCCAAGGACGGCGACTCGCCGGCCAGCTGCAGCTAACAGGGGCAGAGCCGAAGGCGTGCGCCTCGCGGGGCGCACGCACCGGCTTCGCACCCGATTGTCAATGAGATAGACGCCCGACAGCGACAGCGATTCGGCCATCGAAAGGCAAACATCATGAGCACAGCAGAAAAGCACGGCAATCCGGAAATCAAACCCTTTTGGCCACCCCTGGCTGCAGGCATCGCGCTCGGCTTGGTCTTGCTGCTGACCTTCGTTCTTTCCGCTCACGGCCTGGGGGCCAGCGGGGCGGCTACCGACGTGGTCGCCGGCGCGGGGCTGACGCTGGCGCCGGAGGCAACCCGGGCGAACGGCTACCTGGGCCCGATGGTGGCGGACGGCAGCCCGATCGGCTCATGGATGACCTGGGAAATCCTCGGCGTCGCCATCGGCGCGCTGGTGGCGGCTTTCACGGCGGGTCGCTTTCGCGTGCAACTGGACGGCGCGCGCAGCGTCGGCACCTCGAAGCGCCTGATCACCACATTGGGCGGCGGCTTCCTCGCCGGCTTTGGCGCCCGCATCGCGGGAGGTTGCACCAGTGGTCTGGGGCTGTCGGGCGCCGCGGCACTGGGTATTTCGGCCTTTGTCTTCCTGGCTTTGTTTTTTGCCGCCGGGATGATCGTCAGCCGCTTGGTCAAAGGAGTTTGACATGTTCCCCTTCAATGAAACTGGCATGCTGTCGGGTCTGCTGAGCGGAATCCTGTTCGGCTACGTGCTGGAAAATGCCGGATTTGGCAGCCCAGTCAAATTGAGCGCCCAGTTCAAGCTGACCGACTGGGCGGTATTCAAGGTCATGTTCACCGCCATCGTGGTGGCGGCGGTCGGCCTGTGGCTGCTACGGCTCGTCGGGCTGATGCGGCCCGACTCGATTGCCGTACCGCAGGCGGCGCTGATGGCATCGGCCGTGGGCGGCGCGCTGGTGGGCGCGGGGTTTGCGGTGGGCGGCTACTGCCCGGGCACTTCGGTGGCGGGCCTGTTTTCCGGTCGCCTCGACGCCCTGGTATTCGTCGTCGGCGTGCTGCTCGGTACTACCGGGTTTGCGGTCTTTTACGGGACAGCGCTCAGGTCCCTGAAGGCCGCCTGGCTGATCGCGGAAGGTGACACCTTTACCGACGTTTACGCGGTTCCGGAACCCGTTGTCCTGGCCATTCTCGGAGTCGCGCTGATTGCCGTGTTCTATTTCGGCTCCTGGTTCGAGCGCCGCGGCACCGGTACGGTCACCGCGCAGCAAGCCGTGGAGGGTGCCCGATAGCTGCCAGGTAGCGCACCTGCAGTACCGCCACACCTCGGTTTGTCGCGCAGGACGGATAGGAAAAGAACGATGAGCAGCAACAACGAGTCCGCTTGGCGCGCCGGGTTCAAGGCCGACTACCAGACCATTTTCGTCGAGGAATGGTCGCCCTTCGTCGGCGCCATGCTTTTGGTCCTGGTAATCATCGGCCTGATGCTCTCCGGCCTGGTCTGGGGAGTGTTCGGCGGCGTCAAATTCTGGGGCGACTGGTTCAACAACCTGATCGGCCTCGGTCCCCTGCTCGGCCTGCCGCAGCAAACCGACAGCTTCCTGATGCACCGCATGTCGCTGATGAACATCATGCTGGTGGTCGGCGCCCTGAGTGCCGCCTTGCTGTCGCGGCAGTTCAGCCCGAACCGGCCGCCGCCCCTCGAATACCTCTGGGCCGCCCTCGGCGGCAGCCTGCTCGGCATCGGCGCCGCACTGGCCGGCGGCTGCACCACGGGCGGCTTCTTCAATCCGGTGCTGCACTCGTCGCCTGCCGGCTGGGCGATGTGGGCGGGCCTGCTGGCCGGCGCCGCGATCGGCCTCAAGCTGCTGCTATGGACCCTCGACCACATCGAATGGGGCATGCAAGCGCCGCCGGCGCTGGACATCCCGCCGAGCGTCACGCAACGCTACCCCTGGCTGGGCCTCGCCATCGTCGTCGGCGTGCTGATCTGGGCCACGCAGTGGTACGGATCGAGCGACGAGAAGCTGGCGGCACGTGCCGTGATCGTCATCGCCGGATTCGCCATCGGCTTCATCATGCACCGCTCGCGCCTGTGCTTCGCGCGGGCCTTCCGCGAGCCCTTCATGACCGCCGAAGGCGACATGACCAAGGCCGTGATCCTGGCGCTGGCGATCGGCCTGCCGATCGCCGCGCTGCTGTTCGAGAAGAAGGTGATCGACCCCTACCTGGCGATTCCGCCGGCCTTCTGGATCGGCTCGCTGGTCGGCGGCCTGATCTTCGGCATCGGCATGGTCTTCGCCGGCGGCTGCGCCTCCGGTTCGCTGTGGCGCATGGGTGAGGGCCACCTCAAGCTGTGGGTGGTCATGTTCTTCTTCTCCTGGATGGGATCGACCGCCAGCGCCGTGTTCAAGAAACTCAAGCTGACCGCGATCGACGAAACCAACGTCGAAACCTACGAAATGACCAATGTGGGCTTCCAGGCCTACCTGCCCGAAATGCTCAACGGCTGGGGTTGGACCCTGGCCATCGGCGGCGGCCTGCTGCTGCTCTGGTACGCCCTGGTGCGCTACAACGAATCCACCGAAAAATTCACACTTCTCTAGGAGATCATCATGAGAACCAAGCAACTATCCCTTTACGTCGCCGTCCTCGCCTGCCTTGCCGCTGCGCCGATGGTATTTCCGGTGACGGCCTGCGCCGCCGATGCTGCGGCGATCCAGCCCAGGGACGGCTGGTACAACAAGGCTCTGGTCGATTTCGACTTCGTGAACCAGAACGTCAGCATCCCGCCGAAGAAGGGCGTCATGATCATCGACTCGCGCCCCGCCGCGCGCCAGTACGACCCCGGCCACATCCCCGGTGCGATCAACATCCCCGACAGCCAGTTCGACAAGCTGGTCGACAAGCTGCCGGCCGACAAGGCGACGCTGCTGCTGTTCTACTGCGGCGGACTGGAATGCATGCTGAGCCACAACTCGGCCTTCAAGGCGGAGAAGCTCGGCTATACCAACGTCAAGGTCTACCCGGCCGGTTCACCCGACTGGAAGGCCAAGGGTGGCCAGATCTCGGTATCCGCGGCCTACCTCAAGAAGCTGATGGATGAAAAGTCGCCCTATGTCCTGATCGATGCGCGGCCCAAGCGCGTGGCCGACAAGGGCATGATCCCGACCGCGCTCAACATCTCCGACACCGAGTTCGACAAGCAGGTCGACAAGCTACCCGCGGACAAGGCGACGCCGCTGATCTATTACTGCGGTGGTCTCGAATGCGTGCTCTCCGACAAGTCGGCGGAAAAGGCCAAGAAACTCGGCTACACCAACGTGCTGACCTATCCGCCCGGCTATCCGGACTGGGAAAAGATCCATGGTGCGCCGGCGCCTACCGTCGCCGCGGCGGCTGGCGCTGCTCCGGCGACCGCCGCCACGGCCGCCCTGGTCCCGGGCAAGGAGAAGGGCTCGGTCACCGTGGCCTCCTTCGAGCAGGTGTGGAAGACCAACCCGGGCTCGATCGTGCTGGTCGACGTGCGCGATCCGAAGGAGGTTGCGGCCGGCACCATCAAGGGATCGATCAACATCCCGATGAACGAACTGGAGAAGAAGATCGCCACGCTGCCGACCGACAAACCGGTGGTCTTCGTCTGCGGCACCGGCGCACGCTCGGGCGAGGCCTACGACACCGTCAAGTTGCTGGGTGGCAAGGTGCAAGCCTACTTCCTCGATGCCGACACCAAGTTCAATGCCGACGGCAGCTACGCCATGGTGGCCAAGAAGTAGTCATGCAACGAGCGCTGGATGGCACCCTGCCGTCCGGCGCCCCCGTATCGAATCAGCGGAGAACAAAAATGCATAAACTTTCCCTCGCCCTCGCACTGGGTCTTGCCTGTGCGCTTCCGGCTCACGCCCAGAGCCCGGCCGAACTGTTTGTCGGGGTCAATTCCGGCATTGCGCAAACCCAGGGCGTCGCCCTGGTACTCGCCAGCCAGGCGCTTGCGCAGAAGGCTGCCGTGCGCGTATTGCTCTGCAGCGAAGGCGGTCAGTTGGCGGTCAAGGACAAGGAATCGCCCGCGCTCAAGCCCAGCAACAAGTCGCCCAAGGAAATGCTGCAGGGCCTCATGAAGGCGGGCGCCAAGGTCGAGGTCTGCGCCCTGTTCCTGCCCAACGGCGAGCTCAAGGCCGGCGACCTGATCGAAGGCATCGGCGTCGCCAAGCCGGCCGACGTGGCGGCCTACCTGTTGCAACCCAATGTGAAATCCCTGACGTATTGAACCCCGCAGGAACGATCGGCGCGTCAGCTAAAATTCTGGCGTGACGACCACAAGCAGCCCAACGACGGAATTCCAGCGCCTCAACACCGGCCGCCTCTGGTCGGTGCTGGGCTGGGACCAGTTGACCGCGCTCTGGCAGCGCATCGACCCCGCCGCCGGCTGGTATCTGCATGCGATCGGCGTCTCACCAGCGCCAACTCTTGCGGATGCCGCCGCCGTCGGCGCCTTCATCGCGCGGATCGACGCCCTGCTGCGGGCCGAGCACCATGAATCCTACTGCGGCATCGTTTACGCCGATGACCTCGAAAATCCTCGCCTGATCAAGATCTACGATCCGAACAATCTCGGCTCGTCCTGCGGCTCGTCGAAGAATCCGCCGGGACCGGGATGGATCATGAGCCGCGTAAAACCCGACGAAATGCCGGCAGGCCGCCCGGCCCCGGAAAACCGCAAGCGCTGGTGGCGGGGCTTGCTCGGAGATAGCTAGGCAGTTCCGGCCCGTATTCCCGGTTTTGGCCCGCGGGTGGCTGAGGCATAGTGCCGGCTATGGCGACACCGACCGAATCCATGCCCGATCGCACCGCACTCCGGTTCCTGGTGGTCGATGACTTTTCGACCATGCGCAGGATCGTGCGCAACCTGCTGAAAGAACTGGGCTTTACCAACGTCGACGAGGCTGAGGATGGCGCCGTGGCGCTGACCAAGCTGCGCGAGGGCAACTTCGAGTTCGTCGTTTCCGACTGGAACATGCCCAATATGGACGGCCTCACGCTGCTGCAGAACGTGCGCGCCGACGCCCAGCTGAAATCCCTGCCCTTTCTCATGATCACCGCCGAAGCGAAGAAGGAAAACATCACCGCGGCGGTGCAGGCCGGCGCCTCGAACTACATCGTCAAACCCTTCACGGCCGCCACGCTGCAGGAAAAGCTGGACAAGATTTTCGAGAAAATGGGTATCTAGCAGTCGGGCAGGCGCAGCAAGCCTATACCCGACTAAATCCATCAGGTATAATGCGGGGTCCGAAGCGGACCCGCCATGTCATCGTCACTTTCCAACCGGCTCTCTGCCGAAACTTCGCCTTATCTGCTGCAGCACGCCGCCAACCCGGTTGCCTGGCAGCCCTGGGATGAGCAAGCACTCGCTCTGGCGCGGCAGGAGAACCGGCCAATCCTGCTCTCGATCGGCTATTCGGCCTGCCACTGGTGCCATGTCATGGCCCACGAATCCTTTGAGGACGCGGCGGTGGCGGCGGTCATGAACCGCCTGTTCGTGAACATCAAGGTCGACCGCGAGGAGCGTCCCGACCTCGACCAGATCTACCAGACCGCGCACCAGATGCTGACCGAGCGCCATGGCGGCTGGCCGCTGACCATGTTCCTCGCCCCGGACGGCACGCCCTTCTTTGGCGGCACTTACTTTCCCCGCGAGCCGCGCTACGGCCTGCCCGGCTTCACCGAGCTGTGCGAAAAGGTGGCCGAAGCCTTCCAGAATCGCCGGGCCGACATCGAAACCCAGAACGCCGAGCTGCGCCGCGCGCTGGCCGGCACCACGCCGACCGCGGCGGCGAGCGGCGGGCTCGATGCCGACGCGCTGGCGGCGGCGGGAAAAGCCCTGGCCCGCGCTTTCGATCCCCGCCACGGCGGCTTCGGCAACGCACCGAAATTTCCCCATCCGACCGATCTGGCCTTCCTCCTGCGCCGCGACGATGCAGCCCTGCGCCAGATGGCGCTGACCACGCTGACGCGCATGAGCGAAGGCGGCATCTACGACCAGATCGGCGGCGGCTTCTGTCGCTACAGCGTGGATGAGCGCTGGGAAATCCCGCATTTCGAAAAAATGCTCTACGACAACGGCCCGCTGCTGGGCCTGTGCGCCGACGCCTGGGCGCACAGCGGCGATTCGCTGTATGCGCGCGTCGCCGACCAGACCGCGGGCTGGGTGCTGCGCGAAATGCAAGCGGCCGAGGGTGGCTATTACTCCGCGCTCGACGCCGATTCGGAGGGCGAGGAAGGCAAGTACTACGTCTGGGATCGCGGCGAAATCGAGCGCCTGCTGAGCCCGCAAGAGTTGGCGCTGGCGACACGGCGCTGGGGCTTCGACGGCCCGCCGAATTTCGAAGGCCGCCATTGGCACGCGCGGGTCGCGGCGCCCCTGGCCGCCGACCAACTGCCGCTGCTCGATGCCGCCCGGCAAAAGCTGTTTGCCGCGCGCGAACAGCGCATCCGTCCCGGCCGCGACGACAAGGTGCTGAGCAGCTGGAACGCGCTGATGATCGAAGGCATGGCGCATGCCGCGCGCGTATTCGAACGCAGCGACTGGCTGGCCTCGGCGCAGCGCGCGATGGACTTCATCCGCAACACGATGTGGCAAGACGGCGCCCAGCCGCCGGGCCGCCCCAAGGCGGGGCAAGCCGGCGAACCGGAGCCACGTAGCGACGAACATGCGTCACCACCGCACGAGCGCGGGCCGGGGGGTGGGGGCCGTTTGCTGGCGACCGCCAAGGACGGCCGCGCCCATCTCGACGCCTATCTCGACGACCACGCCTTCCTGCTCGCCGCGCTGCTGGAACTGATCCAGGCGGAATTTCGCGGCGAAGATCTGGCCTTCGCCATCGAACTGGCCGATACCCTGCTGGCCAGATTCGAGGACGAACAACACGGCGGTTTCTTCTTCACCGGCCACGATCACGAGGCGCTGATCCACCGCCCCAAGACCGGCCATGACAATGCCACTCCTGCCGGTAATGGCATCGCCGCATTTGCCTTACAACGCCTCGGACACCTCCTGGGCGAGGCGCGTTACCTTGCCGCCGCGGAAAAAACCCTACTGCTCTTCTGGCCGCAGATGCGCCGCTCGCCGGGCGGCTTCGGCAGTCTGCTGCGGGCTCTTGAAGAAGCGCTCACTCCGCCGGAAATCATTATCCTTCGAGGTCCGGCGGCGGACATGGCGGAATGGCAGCAAGCCCTCGGCGCCGCCCCGCAGCGGCTGGTGCTGGCGCTGCCCAACGGAATCCGCGGCCTGCCCGCCGCCCTGGCCAAGCCGGAAAGCGATCGTGTCAACGCCTGGGTCTGCCGCGGCGTTACTTGCCTGCCCCCAACGGCAAATTTGAGAAGTGTTACAAATTGATATGAAGCATTTTCAGCAGACTTCGAATGCGTTAGGATGCGCAACGTTTTAGGTTCGGCCGCTGCGCTTTCCGCCGACAATGCCGGCGGTGGCCTTCACTGAAATTTTGTTTTCCCCGGCACAACTCAATCTTTTCCACACGACAAGGAACTCAACATGAAATCGGTATTGATCTCCGCGCTGGTTGCTGCCGGCGTTATGGCTTCGGCCCCGGCATTCGCCAACAAGGACCTCGCCACCAAGAGCGGCTGCATGGCCTGCCACGCTGTCGACAAGAAACTGGTCGGCCCGGCTTACCAGGACGTCGCCAAGAAGTACAAGGCCAGCGATGAAGCCATGCTGGTTGCCAAGGTCAAGGCCGGTGGCAAGGGTGTGTGGGGCCAGATCCCGATGCCGCCGAATGCCGCGGTCAAGGAAGCGGATCTGCACACGCTGGTCAAGTGGATTCTCGCCGGCGCCAAGTAATTCCGCCGCAGGCAGCAGAAAAAACCAGTCCCGCGCGATGCGGGGCTGGTTTTTTTTCGTCTCATGGAGCGTGCCGGGCAGCATTGACAAGTCCATGACAGCAGGCAAGAATCTGCCCGGCTGATTCGCCCGCAGCCTTGTCCCTGTAATTCCAGACCCGAACGGAGCATTGCCATGAACCTGCCCACCAAAGCCCTCTCGCTTTCCGTGATCGCCGCCGTCGCCATGATGGGTTGCGGCAAGGAAGAACCGCCGCCGCCCCCGCCGGTCCAGGCACCGCCCCCGCCGCCGATGGTGGTCAAGATCGGCAGCGTCGCCCCGCTCACCGGCGGCATCGCGCACCTGGGCAAGGACAACGAGAACGGCGCGCGCCTCGCGATCGACGAAGCCAATGCTGCCGGCATCAGCCTGGGCGGCAAGAAGGTCAAGTTCGAACTGCTGTCGGAAGACGACCAGGCCGATCCCAAGGTCGGCAATACCGTGGCGCAGAAATTGATCGACGCCAAAGTCGCCGGCGTCGTCGGCCACCTGAATTCCGGCACCACGATTCCCGCCTCGGCCATCTACAATGGCGCCGGCCTGCCGATGGTGTCCGGCTCCGCGACCAATCCAGCATTGACCGAACAGGGCTTCAAGGGCGTGTTCCGCGTCGTCGGCCGCGACGACCAGCAGGGCCCGGCCGTCGCCAACTATCTCGCCGGCCAGAACAAGCCGAAGACCGTCGCCGTGATCGACGACGCCACTGCCTACGGCGAAGGCCTCGCCAACGAAGTCGAGAAGACGCTCAAGGCTGCCGGCATCAAGGTCCTGCCGCGCGAGAAGGGCACCGACAAGACCGTGGACTGGAAGGCGGTGCTGACCAAGCTCAAGGGCAAGCGTCCCGACGCGGTGTTCTACGGCGGCATGGACGCCACCGCCGGCCCGCTGATCAAGCAGGCGCGCGAACTCAAGATCACCGCCGTGTTCGCCTTCGGCGACGGCGCCTGTACCGACAAGATGGCCGAACTCGCAGGCCCCGCCGCGGAGGGCCTGCTCTGCTCGCAGGCCGGTATCCCGGTGCAGGCCGCGGGCAAGAAATTCCTCGACGCCTACAAGGCCAAGTTCAAGGTCGATCCGATCCTCTACTCGCCTTTCACCTACGACTCCGCCAACCTGCTGATCGCCGCGATGAAGAAGGCCGATTCGGCCGATCCGGCGAAATACCTGCCGGCACTCGCGGCGAGCAACCACAACGGCGCCAGCGGCAACATCCAGTTCGACGAAAAGGGCGACCGCAAGGATGCCGAGATGACGATCTTCACGTTGAAGGAAGGCAAGATCACGCCGGTCGCCATTCTCAAGAGCGGCAAGTCGCTGACCCTCGACGAGTACGCCGCACTCTCCGCGCCGGCCCCTGCCGCCGTGGCGCCAGCGCCAACTCCCGCGGCTGGGGCACCCGCTGCAGCAGCGCCCGCAGCGGCTGCGGCGGCACCCGCCGCACCTGCTCCGGCTCCAGCTCCGGCACCTGCTCCAGCCAAGTAAGCCGCCGCCGCTCGCCACCAACGGGGAAGACGCTTAGCGCCTTCCCCGTTTTTATGTTCCCGCGGGATGCGGGGACGGTATCCTCAGGATTCGAGCGCTCCCCGACCATGGACATCCTGCTGCAGCAGATCATCAACGGCCTCACCACCGGCAGCGTCTATGCCGTGGTCGCGCTCGGCTACACCATGGTCTATGGCGTGATCCAGCTGATCAATTTCGCCCATGGCGAAGTCGTCATGATCGGCGCCATGGTGGCCTTCTCGGTCATCAGCGCGCTGGCCGGCAGCAGCCTGCCGCCGCTGCTCATCGTGCTGGCCGGCGTCATCGCGGCAATTCCGGCCTGCATGGTCATGGGCTACCTGCTGGAACGCGCGGCCTATCGGCCCTTGCGCCACGCGCCGCGCCTGGCGCCGCTGATCACCGCGATCGGCATGTCGATCATCCTGCAGCACCTGGCCCTGCTGGTCTGGGGCCGCAACCCGTTGGCCTTTCCGCAGATCATCGACAACCGCGTGTTCGGCATCGGCGGCGCGGCGATCAGCAGTGTGCAGATCGCCATCATCGCCTTGTCATTGACCATGATGGCCGGCCTGTCCTGGTTCGTCTATCGCACGCGCTTCGGCATCGCGATCCGCGCCACGGCCGAGAACGTCCATGTCGCCGGCCTGATGGGGATCAACGCCGACCGCGTGATCGCCGCCACCTTCGTCATCGGCGCCGGGCTCGGCGCCGTCGCCGGCGTCATGTACGGCAGCTACTACGGCATCGCCCACTACACGATGGGCTTCAGCCTCGGCCTCAAGGCCTTCTCGGCGGCCGTGCTGGGCGGTATCGGCAACATCGCCGGGGCCATGCTCGGCGGCATCCTGCTCGGCCTGGTGGAAGCGCTAGGCACCGGCTACGTCGGCGACCTCACCAACCTCTGCCGCTGGCCCGGCGCCGGCGAAGGCATGGGCTGGATGGGCGAGCGCTGCGCCGACGGCGCCCACTTCGTGCTGTTCGGCAGCAACTACCAGGAAGTGTTCGCCTTCCTGATGCTGATCCTGGTGCTGGTGTTGCGCCCCTCCGGCCTGCTCGGCGAGCGGGTTTCCGAGAGGGCCTAACCATGGCAACAATCCCCCCGACCCCCTTTCCGCGAAAGGGGGCGACCAAGGTTCAGCCGCTAACGCGGCTTCCGGGTTCTGACTTGCTGCCTCCTTGGGGCGGCCCGGCAGAGGCAGCATGAGCACTACGAAAGAACGTTTCGGGCTGGCCCTGATCGCCGTCGCGCTGATCGCCCTGCCCTTCGTGCTGGCCTCGGCCGGCACGGCCTGGGTGCGCATCACCAACTTCGCCATGCTGTTCGTGCTGCTCTCGCTCGGGCTCAACATCGTGGTCGGCTTCGCCGGCCTGCTCGATCTCGGCTACGTGGCCTTCTATGCGGTCGGCGCCTATGTCTATGCGCTGCTGGCTTCGCCGCATTTCGGCCTGCACCTGCCGTTCTGGGTGATCCTGCCGATCGGCGCCGCCGTCGCCTGCATTGCCGGCGTCATACTGGGGGCGCCGACCCTGCGCCTGCGCGGCGACTACCTGGCCATCGTCACGCTGGGCTTCGGCGAGATCGTGCGCATTTTCATGAACAACCTCTCTTCACCGATCAACCTGACCAACGGCCCCAAGGGCATCAGCCGCATCGACTCGTTCCAGATCGGGCCGGTGAACTTCGCCGGCAGCGACACCTTCGCCGGGCTGGTCTTCAGCGGCCCGATCAAGTACTACTACCTGCTGATGCTGGTACTGCTGGGGGTCATCGTCATCAACCGCCGCCTGCAGGATTCGCGCATCGGCCGCGCCTGGGTCGCCATCCGCGAGGACGAGATCGCGGCCAAGGCCAGCGGCATCAACACGCGCAACATCAAACTGCTGGCCTTCGCCATGGGCGCCTCCTTCGGCGGCATCGCCGGCGGCATGTTCGCCGCGATGCAGACCTTCGTCAGCCCGGAAAGCTTCGTCCTCAACGAATCCATCATGGTGCTGTCGATGGTGGTGCTGGGCGGCATGGGCAACATCTGGGGCGTGATCGCCGGCGCCGTGCTGCTCTCCTTCGTCCCCGAGTTGCTGCGCTATACCGTGGAGCCGGCGCAGATCGCGCTGTTCGGCAAGCTGCTGATCGATCCGGAAGTGCTGCGCATGCTGGTGTTCGGCGCCGCGCTGGTGCTGACCATGCGCTTCCGCCCCGCCGGCCTGTGGCCGGAAACGCGGCACCGCCGCGAGATGAACGAGAACCGCGCATGAGAAACAACGGCATTAGCCACAAAGGACACAGAGATCACAGAGGAAAACCTCCCCTGATCGTCTCTGTGCCCGCTGTGTCCTCTGTGGCTCGGTGGTTTCCCGATGTCTGACATCCTTCTCGAAGCCCGCGGCATTGCCAAGCGCTTCGGCGGCGTGCAGGCGCTGAAGGATGTTTCGCTGACCATCAAGAGCGGCGAAATCTACGGCCTGATCGGGCCCAACGGCGCCGGCAAGACCACGCTGTTCAACGTGTTCACCGGCCTCTATCCGCGCGACGGCGGCGCGGTGCAGTTCGCCGGCGCGCCGCTCAGCCTGGAAAGCCCGCATGCGGTGGCCGCGGCAGGTATCGCGCGCACCTTCCAGAACATCCGCCTGTTCGGCAACATGACCGCGCTGGAAAACGTCATGGTCGGCCGCCACCTGCGCACCCGCGCCGGCGTCTTCGGCGCCATCCTGCGCACCCGCGCCGAGCGCGCCGAGGAAGCCGCGATCCGCCGCCGGGCCGACGAGCTGCTGCATTACGTCGGCATCGCCGACCGCGCCGGCGACCTGGCGCGCCACCTGTCGTATGGCGACCAGCGGCGGCTGGAAATCGCCCGCGCGCTGGCCACCGAGCCGAAGCTGCTGGCGCTCGACGAACCCGCCGCCGGCATGAACGCAACCGAAACCGCGGCGCTGCGCGGCCTGATCGAAGGCCTGCGCCGCGACGGTCTGACCGTGCTGCTGATCGAGCACGACGTCAAGCTGGTGCTGGGCCTGTGCGACCGCGTCGCGGTGCTCGACTACGGCGTAAAAATCGCCGAGGACGTGCCCGAGGCGGTGCGCTCCAATCCCAAAGTCATCGAGGCCTACCTTGGCGCCTCCCACTGACGCGACAATTTCGAGCGCAGCGAGCGAGCACAGTCACCCCCTTTCTGGGGAAGGGCGGCGGGGAGATGGCCGTCCCATGCTTGCCGTAGTGAATCTTCAGATTCACTACGGCGGCATTTCCGCCGTGAAAGGCATCTCCTTCGCCGTCGAGCAGAACGAGATCGTCTGCCTGATCGGCGCCAACGGTGCCGGCAAGACCTCGACGCTGAAGGCGCTGGCGCGCATGATTCCCTCGCGCGGCGAGATACACTACGGCGGCGAGCGCATCGAAGCGCTGCCTAGCCACGAACTGATCGGCCGCGGCCTGGCGCTCGTGCCCGAAGGCCGCGGCATTTTCGCCCGCCTGACGGTCGCCGAAAACCTCGCCATGGGCGCCTACCACCGCCGCGACAAGGCCGGCATCGCCGGCGACCTGGAGCGCATCTACGGCCTGCTGCCGCGCCTCAGGGAACGCGCCGCGCAGGTGGCCGGCACCCTGTCCGGCGGCGAGCAGCAGATGCTGGCGATCGGCCGCGCGCTGATGGGCTGGCCGAAACTGCTGCTGCTCGACGAGCCCTCGATGGGCCTGGCACCGCTGATGGTGGAGAAAGTCTTCGAGGTGATCCGCGCCGTCGCCGCCGAAGGCATGACCATTCTGCTGGTCGAGCAGAACGCCCGGCTCGCGCTGGAGGTCTGCTCGCGCGGCTACGTCATGGAAAGCGGCCTCATCACGCTGGCCGACAGTTCCGCCGCGCTGCTCGCCGATCCGCGCGTGCGCAGCGCCTACCTCGGCGAATAGCCAGAAAGTTGGCGCTGATGAAGCCCCTGCGCTACAAGGCGGTCGAGCAAAAAACGCTCTGATGAAGCCCCTGCGCAGCAGGGCGGTCGAGCAAAGTACGCTCTCCTCGCCGCTGCGAATCCTCGCCGTAGCGGATGGCGCCACGGCGCCTGCAATGCCGCGCAGTGCCGGCTTCAAGCTCAGTTCGCCGCGATCGGGCCGATCAGGCGCGGTTCGCGCGTGCCATTCAGCTCGAACACGCTGCCGCCGCCCGACACCGTGCCCGCGCCAGCCGCTCGCCGAGCGGCACGACATCGGCCGCCCCTGCGCCGCCGGCGAGGGAAGCCACACAGAGCATCGAAAGGAAAGCGCGCCTCATGCGGCGAAATGCTAGCGGAACTCGACGCAGCAGAGGTCCTACCGGCGCAAGGGTCAAGCGGACTGCGCAGCCCGCGCAGTCCAGGCCGATCCTTTTGCTTTACCGCAAGAGTTGATGCTGGCGACTCGGCGAAGAGCCGTCACGAAGCACTGCTGCGCGCCCATGCCGGCCGGCTGGCAACGCTGGAACAGGTGAATCAATGCCCGCGTCCCGCTTCGCGGCGGGCCAGACCGAGCTTGGCCGAGCGCTCGATTTTTTCCAGGAAGTCGGGAAAATCCAGTCCGTACTTGGCGCGCAATTCCCTGGCCAAAGCACGCAGCCGGCGCCAGTCGGGTTCGAACAGGGGATCCCTGAAGGCCAGCAGCACATGGTTATCGTCCTCCGGCACCGGAACCACGATGACCTGATCGTCGAAGAGCTGCATGACCACCCCGATCAGCCCGTCATAGCGCTGCTTGTCTCCCGCCAGATTCACCACCAGCACGCCGCTTCCCGTCAGCCTGGAGTGGGCTTGCTCGAAGAATTCCCGGTTGGCGAGACTGGGAGCGAAACCGGTGCTGTCGAAGGCATCCACCAGCAACACGTCGATTCCCTTTTCCGTTTGCTCCAGATACTCCGCACCGTCGGCCTCCAGCACCTTGAGATTGGGGCTGTCGGGCGGCACCAGGAAGGCCTCCCGCAAGGCGATCACGTCGGGATTGTTTTCCAGCACGGTCACATGCGTGGCCGGCAGCCGGGCGTGGCAGAACTTGACCAGGGAGCCACCGCCGAGACCGATCAACACGAGACGCCGCGGCCTGGAACGGAACAGCAGGAAGGACATCATCTTTTGCGTGTAGCGCAGGTCCAGCTCGTTGGGCGCGGCGAGACGCATGGCGCTCTGGATCAGGCGTTCGTTGAAATGCAGAAAACGCCGCTCGCCGTCGTCCATGACGTAGGGCTTGGGGTAAGTCTCGTCGAGCAACTGCGACTGCAAGGCCTCCGCGCAAGCCCAGGGCGGCTCCAGCATCAGCACCCGGCCACCGTCGGGATCGAAGGGATTGGGCATTTCAAACCAGGGTAATGCGGATGACATGGAGATCGATGGATGGCGAAGGAAGGCAGGAAAGCCCGAAGCAAATTTTAATGCGCTTCGCCACAAGTCTTCTGCCCGCAGCGTTGGTGCTTTTTCCACAAGGCGGCCGCCACCGATGGCTCGAAGCGAGTCCGAGGCGCCGGCCGACAAAACGCAGCCGATCCGCTCAGGGCTTCACCTCGGCGGATTCCAGGTTGGCGCGCAACATGTTGCAGAACAGCGCGCCCTGCTCGATCGCATCGTCCAGCGCCACGTGAGTGTGGGCAAGCGGGTCGAACCACGCGGCCGGCATGGAGCGCTTGCCGCAGGCACGGTAGGGTTTGCGCAGCATCGCCATGGCGTAGGTCTTGATGTCGATCGCCGAATAGCCGAAGGGATTCTCGCCGGCAAACTGCGTGAGGTACCAGTACACGAAGGAAAAATCGAACACAACCGGGTAGGCGACGAAGACCGGCTTCCCCGGCAAGGCCTTGAGCCACGCCAGGTAGCGCGCCATCGCAGCGCCGGGACTTTCGAGGTTCTGCCTGCAGGCCGACCAGGCTTCCGGCTGCGTCGCCCACCAGGCAGCGGTCACCGGGTCGGCGGTGAATCCGGCCAGCGTTTCCAGGTTGGCGGAGAAGGTCGACAACAGTTTCTTGTCGGCCGAATACGCCGCCGATCCCATGCTCAGCATGGAATGCCTTCCTGCCACCGGGCCGTCGGTTTCGACGTCGGTGCTGACGTAGATTTCATGCATGGGCTTTCCTTCCTGATTAACGGACCGCGCGGCCGGCGCCGGCTATTCTGCTGCTGCCTGGCCGATGTCCTCGTTCCAGAGGGCCGGGCTCATTGCGATGAATTGTCGCATCAGGGAAATGCAGTCTGGAGCCTGAACTACCTCGACGACCACGCCGCGGGAACGCAGCAAATCCTCTTCGCCCATGAAGCTTTGGTTTTCGCCGACCACGACTCTGGGGATGCCATACAGCAGAATTGCACCCGTACACATCGCGCAGGGCGACAGCGTCGTGTAGAGAACCGATTCCCGATAAACCAGGGCAGGCTGCCGGCCGGCATTTTCCAGGGCATCCATTTCGGCGTGCAGGATGGCACTACCCTGCTGTACGCGCCGGTTGTGGCCGCGGCCGAGGATGACCCCACGATGAACCAGTACGGATCCGATGGGGATGCCTCCCTCGCTGAATCCCGCCCGGGCCTCCGCGATGGCGGCTTGCATGAAGATGTCCACGATTCGCTCCCCTTATCACAATTGACTGGCCTGGCGCGGACGATGACGATGGCTTGGCTCCTGCCGCCAAGGCCGTCGACGTCGGCTCCGTGCCTCCTCGGCCGGGAACACGGTTACACGGTTACCCGGTACTCAGCGTTCAGGCAACAGTCGGGGACCTCGAATCGAGCAGAGCTATCAGCCCGGCAGTCCGTGCCAGGTCATCGACGCTGCCTGAGGTTTCGACGTGCATGTGCAGGTTACGCGCCAGATTTCGCATCCGCCAGGCAATCTCTGGGATGATCAGGCAGACCTCGCCCATGACCTGCGTATCCTGGTCCAACAGGTCAAGCTGGGGCAGGTCGGACACGCCGGTTGCGCGCAGACTCTTTTCGATGTGTTCCAGTATCGACAACGCGTAGTCGACGGAAGATCCGACCGGCCCGGACCGATCGGCGGCCAGGAGTGTCTCGGCCGTCGTCCGGACGTCGCCCAACTGCTTGAGCACCGACAAGATCCGACTCGTGCAGTTGCATGGCGATTCATTGCAGGATTCTTCGGCAATGCCGCGCAAGGCATAGTTGATCGACGACACCGCACCGCGATCGAACTCTTCGGGAACGATGCTCAGCGCAACCTCGATCTTTCGGCGCAGGCCATTGCCGCCACGCAAGACCAGCGCGGAAACCACGTCGGCCACCGCGAGCAGGGTACTCAGCCGATCCAGCGCCTCGACGCGGAGCCGGAACGGATAGCCGCTGCCGTTGAGGCGCTCGTGATGATGCAGTATGCAGACAGCAACCGCCGAGGGAAAGGTGGTGAACTCGCGGATGAACGCGTAGCCGACGCAGGGATGGGAGGCAACGTGTTTCCATGCGGACGGCGGCAGCGACTGGGTGGAATTGAGATATTCCGGATTGATATACATCTCGCCGACATCGTGCATCATTGCCGCGAGGATCAGATTGCTGGCGTCGGGCTCGCCAAGCCCCAACCGCGCAGCCATCCCGGCAGAAACGATCATCGCCGCAAGACCGTGCGCATAGCTGGCCTGGCGGTTCTCACGGGCCGACGTCAACAACAGCTTGAGCGGACCCGTCAAGGGAAATTGGCGCATGTCGCGCAGCAGCCCGCGGGCCAGGCTTGATCCGGCAAACGCCGTCAGAACGGCATCTTCCTCGATCCTGGCGAGCGCGTCGGCCACGATGTTTTCCATCGTGATGCCGCCGGAAACGGTCAGGCTCGACTCCAGCGGATGCTTCAGCTTGCGCCGTAGCAACTTCTCCTGAAGCTCGGGAGAAATCGCGTAGCCCCGCGCCAAAAGCTTGTTGCCGTGCTCATCGTGGATGTCGTCGGCACAGACGATCTGACGCGTCTTTGCCAGTTCCACGATGTGCCCCAGACAATGCGGATTCACATTGTGGAATCCGGCATCGTCCCCGAATGATGTGGCAGTCGTATGCGAAGCCATGATTTCCATAATCCGTTATCGATACAAGCGCCAAGCTTCATCCCTCACTATTCGGGGCCGTTGCTCGGTATGGATTTATCTTCGGCTGATGCTCGATTATACCCATGCAATATGCACTGTACATGCCATTCGCCGGCACAAGCATTCGGTTTGCGCGAGATCGGAAATTTTTCGACTTATGAAGGAGATATGGCCAAAAGCCAAAGAAAGCCATTTGCCGCGCTTCTCTAGATGCGGAAATTCATTCCAATTTCTGGTAAGCCGACGCGCTAGGCGTCGCAGCGCTCTAGTAGTCAGTCAACAGGGAAAAGGCGTATTCCCTGTAGGAACGAGCTTGCTCGCGATAAGCCGCTATCGCGAGCAAGCTCGCTCCTACATCCATCGGTTTCAACATGTCTGCGTACTAGGCCTTCGGCCGCCGGAAGCGGCCGAGCAGTTCCAGCAGCATTTTCTTTTCGGCGATCGTGAAGGGCTTGCAGACTTCCTTCTCGTGCAGGCTGGCACGCCGGATCGCCTCGGCCAGCAACTCACGCCCGGCCTCGGTCAGGTGCAGGTGATTGTGACGGCGGTCGGTGGTCGAGGTGCGGCGCTCGACCAGGCCGCGCTTGGCCAGCTTGTCGAGCAGGGGCACCACCGAGGAACGCTCCAGGCTGACCGCCGCAGCGAGCTTCGACTGGGTGATGCCATCGTTCTGCTGCAGCACCTCGAGCACCGAAAAAATCGCCGGCGTGACCTCGATCTCGTCGAGGCGGCTGGCGAAATGCTCGAACACCGCCAGTTGCGCCAGGCGCAGGTGGAAGCCGACGTGGCTGGCAAGGCAGCCGATGGCAGGGGGCTTGCGATTGGCGGGCATGGCTTCGGACGGGTTTCCCTGAAATGGTTCGCCTTCCAATTTTATATCGAACAAGCTGACTGTGTTGGTATTGGCCGCCGGTGTCGCGGCAAAAAACACAAGCCAGGCAACATATTAGAAATGGATTATGTAACTTCAGCCTTAATAGTTTGATATAAAACAGGTTGACTTCGACTTACATGCTCGCCACAATCCGTTCCTCATCCGCAGTCCGCAAGACGCGACAAGCCGTCACCGGACCATGCAATGCGGCGTAGACAAGTATCGGAGGAGCGATGGGCAAGATTTCGCAACGAGCTGCGGTGGCGTGGTCGCGCCGCGGACCTGAACAGGCACCGGCGCAGGCACCAGCGTGAACGCCTCGGTCGCCCTGATCCTGATCCAGGACGGCGTCACCAACGGCGCGATCTACGCGCTGCTGTCGCTGGCGCTGGTGCTGGTGTTCGCCGTCACCCGCGTCATCTTCATCCCGCAGGGCGAATTCGTCGCCTATGGCGCGCTGTCCATGGCGGCGGTCACCGCCGGATTCCTGCCGCCGACGATGTGGCTGGTGGTCACGCTGGGCATCGCCGTGGCGCTGGTGGAGAGCGTCGCGGCGCTGCGCGAGGGGGCCGCCGCGCGGCTGCCGATGATCATCCTGAAGAATGCCGCCTTGCCCATCCTGGCGCTGATCGCGGTGCGCTACCTGCCGCTGAAATCCCTGAGCTATCCGCTGCAGATAGCGGTCGCATTGCTGTTCGTGGTGCCGCTCGGGCCGCAGATATATCGCCTGGCCTTCCAGCCGGTGGCCGAGGCCACGGTGCTGCTGTTGCTGATCGTATCGGTCGCGGTGCATTTCGTGCTGCTCGGACTGGGCCTGTATTTCTTCGGCGCCGAAGGCGGCCGCACCCCGGCCTTCACCGACGGCGGCTTCAATCTCGGCAGCAGCTACATCCAGTTCCAGACGCTGTGGATCGTCGGCATCGCGGCGCTGCTGATCGCCGGCCTGGCGCTGTTCTTCGAGCATTCCATCTACGGCAAGGCGCTGCGCGCGACCGCCATCAACCGCACCGGCGCGCGCCTGATGGGCATCTCCGCCGATCTCGCCGGCAAACTCTGCTTCACGCTGGCGGCGCTGGTCGGCGCCTTCTCCGGCATCCTCATCGCGCCGATCACCACCATCTATTACGACACCGGTTTCCTGATCGGGCTCAAGGGTTTCGTCGGCGCCATCGTCGGCGGCCTGGCCTCCTATCCGCTGGCCGCGGCCGGCGCGATCCTGGTCGGCCTGCTCGAATCCTATTCGTCCTTCTATGCCTCGGCCTACAAGGAAGTCATCGTGTTCACGCTGATCATCCCGGTGCTGCTGTGGCGTTCGCTGACCACGCATCACGTCGACGACGAGGAGCATTGAGGTGGACCTGTACGCCTATCCCCCGCCCCCGGCCCCACGGCCGGCTTTGCACAGCCGGCCGGCTACGGCGGCGCGGAGCAATGCTCCGCGAAACCCCGCCTTCGCCCCGAGGAAAGGGGTGACCATGGTTCGGCGGCGTTGCCGCCTCCAGATGAAAACGCCGCAGGCCTCCTTGGGACGGCCCGGCGGAGGCCTGCAATGATCACCCCCAATCGCGCGCTGATCGCCTTCATGCTGGCGGTGGCCATGGTGCCGCTGTTCGCCGCCCAGTTCACCGTGACGCTGGTCAATTACATCGGCCTTTCGGCGCTGGTGGCGCTCGGCCTGGTGCTGCTGACCGGCATCGGCGGCCTGACTTCCTTCGGCCAGGCGGCCTTCGTCGGCCTCGGCGCCTACACCACGGCCTACCTGACCACGCGCCACGGCATGTCGCCCTGGGGCACGCTGATCGTCGGCATGGCGGTGACCACGGCGGTGTCGCTGGCGCTGGGCTTCATCACCCTGCGCCTGTCGGGGCACTTCCTGCCGCTGGGCACCATCGCCTGGGGCATTTCGCTCTACTTCCTGTTCGGCAACATGGAGGCGCTGGGCGGCCACGGCGGCATCGACAGCATTCCGCCGGTCGACCTGTTCGGCCTAGAACTCGGCTCCAGCCGCGCCTTCTTCTACGTGATCTGGGTCACGCTGCTGGCGGCCATCGTCACCACCCGCAACATGCTCGATTCGCGCGAGGGCCGCGCCATGCGGTCCTTGCGCAGCATGACCATGACCGAGGCGATGGGCATCAACACGCTGCGCTACCGCATGGTGCTGTTCATGATCGCGGCGCAGTTCGCCTGCGTCTCGGGCTGGCTCTACGCCCATCTGCAGCGCTTCGTCAATCCGACGCCATTCTCGCTCGGCCATGGCATCGAGTACCTGTTCATGGCGGTGCTGGGCGGCGCCGGCGCGGTATGGGGCGCGGTGTTCGGCGCCGGCGCGGTGACCTTCCTCAAGGAATGGCTGCAGGACCTGCTGCCGAAACTGCTCGGCGCCAGCGGCAATTTCGAGATGGTGGTGTTCGGCCTGCTGACCATCGCCGTGCTGCATCGCGCCCGCGACGGCATGTGGCCGATCCTGATGCGCGCCTTCGGCAACCTGGCGCCGCGGCGCGCGCAGGCGAGGACGGTGGAGCCGGCGCTGGTCCTGCCGCGGCGCGATCCGCAGCCGCACGGTCGCGAGGTGCTGCAGGTGGTCAAGGTCACCAAGCGCTTCGGCGGCCTGGTCGCCAACAACAGCATGAGCCTCACGGTGCGCGCCGGCGAAGTCATGGCGCTGATCGGCCCCAACGGCGCCGGCAAGAGCACGCTGTTCAACTGCATCTCCGGGGTCAATCCGCCGAGCGAGGGCGAGATCCATTTCATGGGCCAGCGCATCGACGCCCTGGGCTCGCGCCAGATCGCCCGGCTCGGCATGAGCCGCAGCTTCCAGCACGTGCGCCTCAACCAGGACATGACGGTGCTGGAAAACGCGGCGCTGGGCGCCCACCTGCGCGGGCGCAAGAATTTCGTGCAATCGGCCTGGCGCCTCGATCGCGAGGAAGAGCGCCGCCTGCTCTGGGAGGCCGCGCACCAGTTGGAGCGCTGCGGTCTCGGCGAGCACCTGTTCGACGCCGCCGGCAGCCTGCCGCTGGGCAAGCAGCGTATCGTCGAAATCGCCCGCGCGCTGTGCAGCGACCCGACCCTGCTGCTGCTCGACGAACCCGCCGCCGGCCTGCGCCATCTCGAAAAGCGCGCGCTGGCCGAGCTGCTGGCGAAATTGCGCGGCGAGGGCATGGCGATCCTGCTGGTCGAACACGACATGGACTTCGTCATGGGCCTGGCCGACCGCGTGGTGGTCATGGAATTCGGCGAGCATCTGGCCGAAGGCCTGCCGCAGGAAATCCAGACCAATCCGAAAGTTCTCGAAGCCTACCTGGGCGGGGTCGAGACATGACGCGCCTACCGCAGATCGAAACTCTTTCAACGCAGAGATCGCAGAGACGCAGAGGACGCAGAGGAAAGGCGAAGACATACCCAATAGGTGTTCGCATTTGCCTTCTCTGCGTCTCTGCGTCCTCTGCGTCTAAAGCGGTCAACCGGGGTAAATTGCCATGAAGCCGCTGATACTCGAAACCCAGGACCTCTGCGTCGCCTATGGCCGCGTCGAGGCCATCCACAAGGTTTCCATCCGCATCCGCCAGGGCGAGATCGTCACCGTGATCGGCCCCAACGGCGCCGGCAAGACCACCCTGCTTTCCGCGCTGATGGGCCTCTTGCCGGCGCGCGGCGAAATCAGATACCAGGGGCAGCTCACCTCAGGCGGCATCGCGGTCGACGCGCTGGTCGGCCGTGGCCTGGTACTGGTGCCGGAAAAGCGTGAGCTGTTCGGCTCCATGTCGGTGGCCGACAACCTGCTGCTCGGCGCCTTCGCCCGCCACCGGCGCGGCGAGCGCGATCATGCCAAAACCATGGACGAGGTGTTCGCCATCTTCCCGCGCCTGGCCGAACGCCGCACGCAGGAGGCCGGCACGCTCTCCGGCGGCGAACGGCAGATGCTGGCCATGGGCCGCGCGCTGATGGCCAAGCCGACGCTGCTGATGCTCGACGAGCCCAGCCTCGGCCTGGCGCCGCTGATCGTCCGCGAAATCTTTCGCATCGTGCAGCAGCTGAAGGCGATGGGCGTCTCGATCCTGCTGGTCGAGCAGAATGCGCGCGCCGCGCTGCAGGTCGCCGATTACGGCTACGTGCTGGAAAACGGCAGCGTGGCACTGGAGAACGACGCCCGCGCCCTGCTCGACGACCCGCGCGTGATCGAAAGCTATCTCGGTCTTGGCGGCAGCCATTCGATCGCCGCCTGATTTCGCAGCCGCATTACCCGCAGCCCAACCGCAACCGAGTTTCACACCAACAACACGAGGAGAAAACATGAAAGTCAAACTGTCCGTCAAGCCGCTGGCCATTGTCCTGTCGCTGTTCGGCGCAACTGCCGCACTGGCCGACATCAACATCGGCGTCAGCGTTTCCGCCACCGGCCCGGCCGCCGTGCTCGGCGGTCCGCAGAAGAACACGACCCAGTTGTTCCCGACCAGCATCGCGGGCGAGAAGATCAACTGGATCGTGCTCGACGATGGGTCCGATCCGACCAACACCTCGAAGAACGTCGCCAAATTCCTTACCGAGAGCAAGGTGGATGTGCTGATCACCGGCACCACGACGCCCGGCGTCATGGCGGCTGCGGGGCCCGCGGCGGACAGCAAGACGCCGCTGATCGCGCTGGCGCCCAACCGCCTCGACGGCGAGAAGTTCAAGTGGGCCTTCACCATGCCGCAGCCCATCGGCCTGATGGCGGAGCCGCTGCTCGAACACGCCAAGTCGAAGGGCTACAAGACCCTCGGCTTCCTCGGCTACCATCCCGATGCCTACGGCGAGGTGTGGATCAAGGCCCTTGAAGCGACCGCCGGCAAGTACGGCATCAGCTTCGGACCGATCGAGGGCTTCGCGCGGACCGACACCTCGGTCGCCGGCCAGGTGATCAAGCTCATCGGCGTCAAGCCGGACGCCGTCATCGTCGTCGCCTCGGGTTCTCCGGCGGCAATGGCGCACGCCGCGCTGGCCGAACGCGGCTACAAGGGCCAGATCTACCAGACGCACGGCGCGCCTTCGCCGGTGTTCCTCAAGAACGGCGGCAAGTCGGTGGAGAACGGAATTCTCGTAGCCGGTCCCCTGCTCGAGTGGGAGCAGTTGCCCGATTCGCATCCGTCGAAGAAGGTCGGCGGCGAATACGCCAAGGCTTACGAGGCGAAGTTCGGCAAGGGCTCGCTGTCCTCCTTCGGCGGCCATATGTGGGATGCCTGGGCGATTGCCTCGCGTGCGATTCCGGTCGCGCTGAAGAAAGCCAAGCCGGGCACCGCCGAGTTCCGCGCCGCGCTGCGCGACGCGATCGAGAGCGAGCGCGAAATTGCCGGCGCCCATGGCGTGTTCAACATGAGCCCGACCGACCACTCCGGCTTCGACGGCCGCGCCCGCGTGCTGCTGCAGGTGCAGAACGGCGCCTTCAAGGTCGTTTCCAAGTAAGCGCCGCGTCGATGCAATAAAGCCAAAGGACGTCGTATGAACCCCATTGCCCGCAAGCCGGCCGAACTGTTCGTCGATCCGGCCGTGATACTCGAAGCCAGGCCGGACGGCACGCGGCTGTTCCGCTCGGCCCTGGCCCTGCCCGTCTACGCGCGCTGTTCCGGCGAGTGGCTGGAGCGATGGGCGGCCGAGACGCCGGACGCCGTCCTGATCGCCGAGCGCGGCGCGGATGGCGCCTGGGTCAAGGTGACTTACGGCGAGGCTCTGGCGCGCGTCCATCGCATCGCCGCCTGGCTGCTCGGGCAGAAGCTCTCGCCCGAGCGGCCGGTGCTGGTGCTTTCCGACAACGGCATCGAACACGCCCTGCTGATGCTGGCCTGCCTGCATGTCGGCGTGCCGATCAGCCCGGTCTCGCCGGGCAATTCGCTGCTCTCCAAGGACTTCGCCAAGCTCAAGGCCAACGTCGAACTGCTGCGCCCCGGCGTGATCTACGCCGACGGCATCGAGCGCTTCATGCCGGCGATCAATGCGATAGCCGATCTGCATGACGCGGTGATCGTGGCCGGCAGCAGGAGTGCGAACGGCGGCGCGCCGCAGCCGGGCACGATTCCCTTCGCCGAGATTGAGAAAGTTGGCGCTGATGAAGCCCCTGCGCAGCAGGGCGGTCGAGCAAACGACGCTCTCCTCGCCGCTGCGGATGACGACGCGGCGAATTCCGTGGCCGTGCGCGCCGCCTTCAACGCCATCACGCCCGATACCATCGCCAAGTTCCTGTTTACCTCCGGTTCGGTCGGCGCGCCCAAGGCGGTCATCACGACCCAGCGCATGATGTGCTCGAACGCCGAGATGAAGTCGGTGATCTGGCCCTTCCTCAACCAGCAGAAGCCGGTCATCGTGGACTGGCTGCCGTGGAGCCACGTCTTCGGCGGCAGCCACAACTTCAACAAGGTGCTGCGCTTCGGCGGCAGCCTCTACATCGACGACGGCAAGCCGCTGCCGGCGCTGCTGCCGAAAACCGTGAAGAACCTCACCGAGATCTCGCCCACCATCTATTTCAGCGTGCCGCTGGCCTACGGCCTGCTGGTGGCGCAACTGCGCGACAACGCCGCACTGCGCAAGAGCTTCTTCGCCCGCCTGCAGATCATTTTCTATGCCGGCGCGGCGCTGCCGCAGTCGACCTGGGACGAACTGGAACGCCTGGCGATCATGGAACTCGGCCACCCCGTCGTCATGCTCTCGTCGTGGGGTTCGACCGAGACCGCGCCGGCCTGCACCGACTGCCACTTCCAGGCCGTGCGCTCCGGCGTGATCGGCGTGCCGATTCCCGGCACCACGCTGAAACTGGTGCCGGTGGCGGACAAGCTCGAAGTACGGGTCAAGGGTCCCAACCTGTTCCCCGGCTACTGGAAGCAGCCCGCGCTGACTGCCGCCGCCTTCGATGACGAAGGTTTCTACATGATCGGCGATGCCGTTTCCTTCGTCGATCCGGCGCGCCCCGAACAGGGCCTGCTGTTCGACGGCCGCGTCGCCGAGGATTTCAAGCTGCTCTCCGGCACCTGGGTGCATGTCGGCAGCCTGCGCGTGGCCGGCATCAGCGCGCTGTCGCCGGTGGCGCAGGACATCGTGGTCACCGGCCACGACCGCGACGACATCGGCTTCATGATCTTCCCCAACCTCGCCGAGTGCCGCCGCATCGCCGGCCTCGGCGACGACGCGGCGGTATCCGCGGTGCTCGGCCATCCGGCGATCAAGGAGCGCCTGCGCGAAGGCCTGGTGCGCCTCAAACAGCAGGGCGGCGGCTCCTCGACCTATCCGGCGCGCGCGTTGCTGATGGCCGAGCCGCCCTCCTCCGAGGCCGGCGAGCTGACCGACAAGGGCTACATCAACCAGCGCGCGGTGCTGACCCGCCGCGCCGACCGCGTGCTCGAACTGCATTCCGACGTGCCCGATTCGAGCGTCATTTTCATCTGACGCTGCCTTGTGCCGAGCGCCAGCCGCCGAGAATGAAACCCGCGAAGACCTTTAATCGCCCGCCCCCCTTCCCCCCTCGCGGGGGGTGACTGATTGGCGCGCTGCGCGCGGCGATTGCAGGGGACTTCGAACCCAATGTTTAATGTTTCAAAGGACCACACCGTGACCGACAAACTCGTAAGCCATACGCTCGACGGCCAGATCTACACCATCACGCTGAACCGGCCGGCCAAGCGCAACGCCATCAGCGACCGCCTGCTCGAAGCGCTCGACAAAGCCTGGGAGGCGCGGCCCGAAGAGGCGCGCGTGGTGATCCTGGCCGGCGCCGGCGAGCACTTCTGCGCCGGCCTCGACCTCACCGAGCACCAGCACCGCGAACCTCCGGGCGTCATGTTGCACTCGCAGGGCTGGCACCGCGTCTTCGGCAAGATCCAGATGACCGGCATCCCGGTGGTGGCCGTGCTGCACGGCGCCGTGATCGGCGGCGGGCTGGAGCTGGCGACATCGACCCACGTCCGTATCGCCGAGCCCAACACCATGTACCAATTGCCCGAAGGCCGCCACGGCATCTACGTCGGCGGCGGCGCCTCGGTGCGCGTGGCGCGCATCGTCGGCCCCGGCCGCATGGCCGAGATGATGCTGACCGGCCGCATGCTGAGCGCCGAGGAAGGCCAGGCCCTGGGCCTGTCGCACTACCTGGTGGGCAAGGGCGAGGGCATGGCCAAGGCGCAGGAGCTGGCCGCGCGCATCGCCGAGAACGCGCCGCTGGCCAACTATGCGATGGTCACCACGATCCAGCGCATCAGCAACATGTCGTCCGACGACGGCCTCTATGTCGAGTCGCTGATGGCGGCAGTCGCCCAGACCAGCCCCGAGGTGGTCGGCCGCATCGGCCAATTCCTCAACCGCAAGAAGGATGCGAAATGAGCAATCCGTATGCCGCATCCGAAGCGCGCGCCGTCGTCTCCACCTGGGACGACATCTACCTGGTCGCCGGCCTGCGCACGCCCTTCGCCGACTACATGCAGGAACTGGCCGAAGTCTCGCCGACCGACATGGGCATCTATGCCGCGCGGGCGCTGTTCGCCAAAAGCGGCATCCCCGCCGCCGACGTCGACTGCGTGATCGGCGGCAACATGGCGCAGGCCAGCTTCGACGCCTATTTCCTGCCGCGCCACATCGGTCTGTATTCCGGCGTCGATCCCAGCGTGCCGGCGCTGCTGGTGCAACGCCTGTGCGGCACCGGTTTCGAGACCATCATCACCGCCGCCGACCACATCAAGCTGGGCAAGGCGAAACTGGTGCTGGCGGTCGGCACCGAATCGATGACGCGCAATCCCGTCGCCGCCTATACCCACCGCGCCGGCTTCAGGATGGGCCAGGTCGAATTCAAGGATTTCCTCTGGGAAGCCACCAAGGACACCGCGCCCGGCGCCGGCATGGGCGACACGGCGGAGAACCTGGCCAAGCGCTACGGCATCAGCCGCGAGGAAGTCGACCGCTACGCCGCGCAGAGTTTTGCGCGCGCCGTCGCGGCCCAGGAAGCAGGCTACTTCGACGACGAAATCGTGGCGGTGACCAATGCTTCTTTCGAACTCCCCGGCTACAACACACGCAGCCTCAAGCTGCCGCGCAAGGTCGAGTCGTTCGCCCGCGACGGCCACGCCAAGGCCACCAACTACGAGACCCTGGCCAAGCTGCGCCCGGCCTTCGGCGGCGTGCAGACCGGCGGCAACAGCTCGGCCATCGTCGATGGCGCCGGCGCGGTGCTGGTGGCCTCCGGCGACTACGTGCGCGCCCACGGCCTGAAGCCGCTGGCGCGCCTGGTCGGCGGCTGCGCGGTCGGCGTGCCGCCCGAGATCATGGGCATCGGCCCGGCGCCGGCGATCCGCGCGCTACTGGCAAGGAAAGGCATGACGCTGGACCAGGTCGGCCGGGTCGAGATCAACGAAGCCTTCGGTGCCCAGTACCTCGCTTGCGAAAAGGAACTCGGCCTCGCGCGCGAGCACGCCAACGTGCATGGCGGCGCCATCGCGATCGGCCATCCGCTGGGTGCCAGCGGCGTGCGCCTGACCACCACGGTAGCGCGCGAACTCAGGGAAGCCGATCTGCAGTTCGGCATTTCGTCCGCCTGCTGCGGCGGCGGCCAGGGTGTGGCGATTTTGGTCGAGAACGTCTGAACGCAATGCCCTAAGTTCAATCCGCAGATTACAGCCTGGTCAAGCGACGCTTTTGATTCATCTGCGTCAATCTGCGTAATCTGCGGACAAAATGCTTTTTGCAACATAAAGGACAGCACATGAAATTCGAAAATTCCACTTTCATCGTCACCGGCGGCGCCTCGGGCCTCGGCGAAGCCACGGTCCGCGCCTTCCACGGCAAGGGCGCCAATCTCGTGATCGCCGACCTCAATGTCGAGCGCGGCGAAAAGCTGGCGGCTGAGTTGTCAAATGAGCTCGGCACGCGCGCCGTGTTTCAGCGCACCGACGTGTCTTCCGAGGCCGACGCCCAGGCCTGCGTGGCCAAGGCCGTATCGAGCTTCGGCAGCCTGCAGGGCCTGATCAATTGCGCCGGCATCGGCATTGCGGAAAAGGTGCTGAACAAGGACGGCCCGCAGAAGCTGGCCAACTTCGCCCGCGTCATCAACATCAACCTGGTCGGCACGTTCAACATGACCCGCCTCACCGCCGAGGCGATGTCCAAGGGCGAAGCAAACTCCGCCGGCGAGCGCGGCGTGATCGTCAACACCGCTTCGGTCGCCGCCTGGGACGGCCAGATCGGCCAGCCGGCCTATGCCGCATCGAAGGCCGGCATCGTCGGCATGACGTTGCCGATCGCGCGCGAGTTGGCGCGCTTCGGCATCCGCGTGTGCACCATCGCGCCGGGCCTGTTCTACACGCCGATGATGGAGTCCTTGCCGCCCGAGGTGCAGGAATCGCTCGGCAAGTCCGTGCCCTTCCCGCCGCGCCTGGGGCGGCCGGAAGAGTTTGCCCAACTCGCCGCGCATATCGTGGAGAACGAAATGCTCAACGGCGAATCGATCCGCCTCGACGGCGCCGTGCGCCTCGCGCCGAAATAGACCTGGAAGTTCGATCCGCAGATTTACGCAGATTAACCAGGCAGAGTTCTGCCCCATCTGCGCTAATCTGCGAAATCTGCGGACCCCATGCTTTTTCGATAAATCACCGTCCCGCCAGCGCCGACTTTCATGAGCGCCACAAACGGCCGCCCGAAGGGGCGCAAGTCACAACATGGAGCCGCGCAGCGGCGAACCCCAATCACCCCCTTCCCCGGGAAGGGGGATGGGGAGAAGGTATTACGATGACCGATTACAACGCTCCGCTCACCGACATCCGCTTCCTGCTCAACGAAGTCGCGGGCCTGCCCGGGATTGCGCAAAGCCCAGGCTGTGAGGAAGCCACGCCCGATCTGGTCGATGCCGTGTTGGAGGAAGCCGGCAAGTTCGCCGCCGGTGTACTGGCGCCGCTCAACAGCGCCGGCGACCGTGCCGGCTGCCGCCTCGAAGACGGCAAGGTCCTTACGCCGCCGGGCTGGGCCGAGGCCTACAAACAGTTCGCGGCAGGCGGCTGGGTCGGCCTCGGGCTCTCGCCCGAGTACGGCGGCCAGGGCCTGCCCAAGTGCGTGGCGACTCCCGTCTGGGAAATGTGGTTCTCCGCCAACACCCGCCTTCACCATGCTGCCGCAGCTCAACACCGGCGAAGCCGAAGCCATCCTGCTCGCCGCCAGCGACGAACTCAAGGCCACCTACCTGCAGAAGCTGGTGACCGGCGAATGGGGCGGCACCATGAACCTGACCGAGCCGCAGGCCGGCTCCGACCTCGCCGCGATCCGCTGCCGCGCCGAGCCGCAGGCCGACGGCAGCTATCGCATCAGCGGGCAGAAGATTTTCATCTCCTACGGCGAGCACGAAATCACGCCCAACATCGTGCACCTGGTGCTGGCGCGCCTGCCCGATGCGCCGCCGGGCGTGAAGGGCATTTCGATGTTCCTCGTGCCCAAGTTCCTGGTCAATCGCGATGGCAGCCTCGGCGCGCAGAACGACGTGCGCTGCGTCGGCCTCGAACACAAGCTGGGCATCCACGGCAGCCCGACCTGCGCGATGAGCTTCGGCGACAAGGGAGGAGCTGCGGGCTGGATCGTCGGGCAGGCCAACCGCGGCCTCGAATACATGTTCATCATGATGAACGAGGCGCGCTTCGGCGTCGGCGTGCAGGGCATCGGCATCGGCGAACGCGCCTACCAGCAGGCGCTGGCCTTCGCCCGCGAGCGCGTGCAGGGACGCGACGCCGTCACCGGCGCGGTGGGGCAACCGATCATCAATCATCCCGACGTCAAGCGCATGCTGCTGACCATGCGCGCGCGCATCCTGGCGGCGCGCGCACTGGCCTACACGGCGGCCGGCTGGTTCGATATCGCGCGTCATTCCACCGACCAGGCCGCAGCCGGCAAGGCCAAGCGCTACGTCGACCTGCTGATGCCGGTGGTCAAGGGCTGGAGCACCGAGCTGTGCCAGCAGGTCTGCTACGACGCGATCCAGGTGCACGGCGGCATGGGCTTCGTCGAGGAGACCGGCGTCGCCCAGCACTATCGCGATGCGCGCATCATCACCATCTACGAAGGCACCACCGGCATCCAGGCCAACGACCTGGTCGGGCGCAAAGTCCTGCGCGAAAACGGCGCGACATTGCGCGAACTGATCGTCGAAATGCGCGGCGTCGCCGCCGAACTCGCGGCGGCCGAGGGCATGCAATCCATGGCCGGGCGCCTCACCGAGGACATCGCGGCACTGGAACGCGCGCTGGACTGGATACTGGCCAACGGCCGCGACCAGCTTGCCGCCGTGCTGGCCGGCGCCGTGCCTTTCCTGCACTTGCTGGGTTCGGTCTGCGGCAGTTGGCAACTGGCGCGGGTCGCGCTGGCGGCACGCAATGCGGCCGGCAAGGCCGCCTACAGCGCCGACTACCTGCGCAGCCTTGACCAACTGACCCGCTTCCATGCCCACGCCCTCGCGGTGCAGGCGCCGGCGCTGGCCGCGGCGATAGTTGGCGCTGGCGAGACGGCGGCGGCGTGCGCTCTGGACGCCTGGTAAGGCGGCAAATGCCTTAAGGCGGCGGCAAGGCCCGCCGCGCCGCAGCCGGCTTCAGGACTGCGGATCCGGAAAGTGGAAGCGGGCGAGCTTCTCGCGCAGCACGTCGGGAATCGACACGCCGCGCAAACCATCGATGGCGGCGACCACCCTGACCATCAGCGCGCGGATGCGCACCTCGCCGCCGACGCTGCCCTCGATCATCAGCGTAAATGACTTGTTGCCGATGCGCTTGACCACGAGCCGCAGGCCGAGCGAATCGCCGATCTTGCTCGGCGCGATGAAGTCCACCTCGATGCGCGCCGCCGGCACGCCGATGCGCTGCTCGGCATGCAACTGGGCAAAGTTGACCTGCAGCCCTTCGTTGAACCAGTCCTCGATCAGCTCGTCGAAAATCACCAGGTATTCCGGGTAGAACACTATGCACGCCGGGTCGCAGTGGTGGAAGCGGATCAGGTGGGATTTCTCGAAGGCGACGGGAGCGGACATGTGATCGATCTTTCGTGGGGTTGGCGCGCCGGCGCATTGTCATGTCTCGCAGCCGGTCCTGGGCGCAACGCGGGACGTCGGTTTTCGGCGCCGCGGAGGCCTTCGATTGTACCGCCGAACGCCGGCGGGTTTGGATGTTCGCGGGCGTTCAGGCGCCGCTGATACCGGCGGCGCGAGACGCACTGGACTTCAAGAGGCCCAGTAGTTCGTAGATCTGGTCGCGATGGGTTTCGTCCATCGCGCCGAACAGGTCGAGTATCCACTTCTCGTGCGCCAGCGCCATTTTGCGGAAGCTGCGGCTGCCCTCCGGCGTCAGCTTGACGATGTAGGAACGCCGGTCCTTGGGGCAGTCCTCGCGCACCACCAGGCCCTCGGCCGCCAACTGGTCGGTTATCCCGGTGACATTGCCGCCGGTGACCATCATGCGCTTGGACAGTTCGCCCATCTGCAGGCCTTTTGGCGAGCGTTCGAGCTGGGACATCAGGTCGAAGCGCGGCAGCGTGATGTCGAACTCGGTGCGCAGGCGCACCCGGACGTGGCTTTCGATCAGATTGGTACAGGCCAGCATGCGCAGCCACAGCCGAAGATCGAACGCATGCTCGGCCGTGGCGCGCGTCTCGGTGTCGGTGGTGATCCGGGGTCGTTTATTGGCCATGACATTAGTCTCGGGTGTCGTGCTGCAGAGGAGGCTCGGCCGCTCAGGCGGCCATCTGGCAGGGAATGGCGGCACGCTGTCGCAGGATCCGGTTGCCCGCATCGACGTAGACCAGGCGCGGCTCGAAGCGGCGCAGTTCCTCCTCGCTGGCGCTGCCATAGCTGGCGATGATCAGCAGGTCGCCGGGCGCGGCCTTGCGTGCCGCGGCGCCATTGACCGAAATGATGCCGGAGCCGCGCGCGCCGCATATGGCGTAGGTGGTGAAGCGTTCGCCGTTGTTCACGTTGTAGATGTCGATCTGCTCGTACTCGCGGATGTCGGCCGCCAGCAGCAGATCTTCGTCGATGGCGCAGGACCCCTCGTAGTGCAGCTCGGAGTGGGTCGTCGTCACGCGGTGAATTTTTCCCTTGAGTACGGTTCGATTCATTTTGCATGTCCCCGGTGTGAACTGCAGTCAGTTGCTGAACGCCTGAATCCCCGTCTGTGCCCGGCCCAGGATCAGCGCATGGATGTCGTGCGTGCCTTCGTAGGTATTCACAACTTCCAGATTCACGACATGGCGGATCACGCCGAACTCGTCCGAGATGCCGTTGCCGCCCAGCATGTCCCTCGCCATGCGGGCGATGTCGAGCGACTTGCCGCAGGAATTGCGCTTCATGATCGAGGTGATCTCGACCGCCGCCGTGCCCTCGTCCTTCATCCGACCCAGGCGCAGGCAACCTTGCAGGGCCATCGTGATCTCGGTCTGCATGTTGGCCAGCTTCAACTGGATCAGCTGGTTGGCGGCCAGCGGCCGGCCGAACTGCTTGCGGTCCAGCGTGTATTGGCGTGCCGCATGCCAGCAATACTCTGCGGCACCCAATGCCCCCCAGGCGATGCCGAAACGCGCCGAGTTGAGGCAGGTGAACGGTCCCTTGAGGCCGCGCACATCGGGGAAGGCGTTTTCCTCGGGACAGAAGACTTCGTCCATGACGATCTCGCCGGTGATCGAGGCGCGTAGCCCCACCTTGCCGTGGATGGCCGGCGCGGTAAGTCCCTTCCAGCCCTTTTCGAGCACGAAGCCGCGAATCTGGCCGCCGTCGTCCTTGGCCCAGACCACGAAGACGTCGGCAATCGGGCTGTTGGTGATCCACATTTTCGAACCCGAGATGCTGTAGCCGCCGTCGACGGCACGGGCGCGCGTGATCATGCTGCCGGGGTCGGAGCCGTGGTTCGGCTCGGTCAGGCCGAAGCAGCCGATCAGTTCGCCGGTGGCGAGCTTGGGCAGATACTTCCTGCGCGCGGCTTCGTTGCCGAACTCGTAGATCGGCACCATGACCAGCGAACTTTGCACGCTCATCATCGAGCGATAGCCCGAATCGACGCGCTCGACTTCGCGCGCGGCGAGGCCGTAGCAGACGTAGTTCATGCCGGCGCCGCCGTATTCCTCGGGGATGGTGGTGCCGAGCAGGCCGAGTTCGCCCATCTCGCGGAAGATCGCCGGATCGGTTTTCTCGTTGCGGAAGGCTTCGAGCACGCGCGGCGCCAGCTTGTCCTGCGAATACGCCGCTGCGGTATCGCGCACCATGCGTTCGTCGTCGGTCAGCTGCTGGTCCATCAGCAAGGGGTCTTCCCAGTTGAATCTCGGTTGGCTGCTCATGTCGCGTCTCCGCCGGGCCGCCCCACCGAGGCGCCGATGCCCTGTCCGGCGCCGGTGACGATGGCGACCCTATCCTT
>NZ_JASJPC010000042.1:62298-109599 GCF_031426875.1 Sulfuritalea sp. | reverse complement strand
TACAGGGAATGCGCCTTTTCCTTGCGCCTTTTCCTTGTTGACTGACTACTAGCCCCGTGCGTCGCCGCGCCGGCCGCTTGTGGCGCTACTGTGCAAGATCGCATCGCGCCGATGCCAAAGGGATTGTGCGATGCAGCAATGTGTGGGTAAAATCGCCGCTTGCCTCTTCGCCGTTCCACTTGTCGCGACGGCAGCGACGCCACCCATCCGGACTGTTCCCGCTCATGAAAAACTGGAAACTCAGATCGAAACTCGCCGCATTGGTCGCCTTGTCGGTTCTGGGTTTCATCATCAGCATCGCCTTCAGCCTGGCCGAGCAGCGCGCCACCATGATCGAAGACCGCAAGCTGAAGACCCGGCACGTGGTCGAGGTGGCGCGCGGTTTCGTCGCGCGCTTCCAGGCGCTGGAGGCGCAGGCCGTGATGCCGCGCGAGGAGGCGCAGAAGGCGGCGATCGAGGCGGTGCGTGCGCTGCGCTATGGCGGCGACGAGTATTTTTTCATCAGCGACATGAACAACCGGTCGCTGATGCACCCGATCAAGCCGGACCTCGAAGGCCGGGATCTGTCGGATCTCAAGGACCCGGACGGCACGCGCATCTTTGCCGAATTCACGGCGCTGGTCCGCGCCCGCGGCGAGGGCTATCTGGACTACCGGTGGCCCAAGCCGGGCAGCACCGAGGCGGTAAAGAAAGTCTCCTATGTCCAGGGTTTCGAGCCCTGGGGATGGATCATCGGTTCCGGCATCTACGTCGATGATGTCGACGCGGCCTTTCAGGCGATATTGCTGAAGCAGGGCCTCATCGCAATTTTCGGCACGCTGCTGCTGCTCGGCTTCGCCGCCTATGTCGGGCGCCAGGTCACCGTGCCGCTGCGCACCGCCATGGCGGCCGTGGAGGCGCTGGCCAGGGGCGACCTGACCATCGAGTTCAAGCGTGGCGCGAAAGACGAAATCGGCGTGCTGCTGAACGACGTGGCCGACATGACGGCGCAACTGGCGGCAACCGTCAGGCGCGTCCTGGTCGGCGCCGAGGGCGTCGTCAGCGCGTCGCGGCAGGTCTCGGCCACCGCCCAGTCCTTGTCGCAATCAACCAGCGAGCAGGCGGCGAGCGTCGAGCAGACCTCCGCGGCGGTCGGCGAGATGGAACTGTCCATCGCGCGCAACCAGGACAATGCCAAGCTCACCAAGGGCATCGCGATGCAGGTGGCGGCGCAGGCCGGCGAGGGCGGCCAGGCGGTAGCCGATACGGTCGCGGCGATGAAGCGGATTGCCGCGACCATCGGCATCGTGGACGAGATCGCCTATCAGACCAATCTGCTGGCGCTCAATGCCGCGATCGAGGCGGCGCGTGCCGGCGAACACGGGCGCGGCTTCGCCGTGGTGGCCGCGGAAGTCCGCAAACTGGCCGAGCGCAGCCAGGTCGCCGCAGGCGAAATCGGGACGCTGGCCGCGGGCAGCGTCGCTCTCGCCGAACGCGCCGGCAAGCTGCTGGACGAGATCGTGCCGAGCATCGAGAAGACCGCAAGGCTGGTGGTGGAGATTTCGGCGGCCTCCGAGCAGCAGTCCAGGGGTTCGCTGCAGATCGGCCAGGCGGTCGGCCAGGTCAGCCAGGCGGCGCAGCACAATGCGGGCGCCTCGGAGCAGCTTTCGGCGACCTCGGAAGAGATGCATGCGCAGGCGACCGACCTGCAGGCCGCCATCGCCTTCTTCAAGGTAGCCTGACACCGGCTGTCGCGCCGTAGCGCCAGCGCCAACTCTTGCCTGCCGCGGTCGCGGCGGCTATTCCGCGGGACCGAAGTTCTCGTCGCAGAAACGCTCGATTTCGCGTTCGATGCGCGGCCCCAGGGCCATCAGCAGGAAACCGAGCTTGACGTGGATCTCGACTTCCTTCTTGCCCACCTCGATGTGGCCGGTGACGCCCAAGCGCTGAAAGCGCAGGGTGTTGCCGTCCCACTCGTGATCGAGGCCGAATTCCTCGCCGAGTTCCTCGGCGATGTGCTCGGCGCCCTTGCGGGCTTTTTTCAGCGTGGTGCCGTGTGCGCGCGTAACCGTGATTTCGCTCATCGCCGCCGCTTCCCCGTCAGAGCTTTTCGTCGCGCAGTTCGCGCCGCAGGATCTTGCCGACGTTGGTCTTCGGCAGTTCGTTGCGGAAGGCGATCTGGCGCGGCACCTTGTAGGCGGTCAGGTTGGCGCGACAGTGTTCGAGCAGCGCGGCCTCGGTCAGTGCGGGGTCCTTCTTCACCACGTAGATCTTGACCGCTTCGCCGGTCTTCGGATCGGACACGCCGACCGCCGCCGACTCCAGCACGCCGGGATGCATGGCGAGCACGTCCTCGATCTCGTTGGGATAGACGTTGAAGCCGGAGACCAGGATCATGTCCTTCTTGCGGTCGACGATCTTGACGTAGCCGCTGCTGTCCATCACCGCGATGTCGCCGGTGCGCAGGAAGCCGTCGGCCATGATGACCTTGGCGGTTTCCTCGGGACGGTTCCAGTAGCCCGTCATCACCTGCGGGCCGCGCACGCAAAGTTCGCCGGATTCGCCCAGCGGCACGTCGTTGCCTGCGTCGTCGCGAATCGCGACTTCGGTCGAGGAGATCGGCAGGCCGATGGTGCCGTTGTATTCGATGATGTCGACCGGATTCATGGTCGCCGCCGGCGAAGTTTCGGTCAGGCCGTAGGCCTCGATCAGGGCCGTGCCGGTGATTTGTTTCCAGCGCTCGGCCACCGCGCGCTGCACCGCCATGCCGCCGCCCAGGGTCAGGTGCAGCCGGGAGAGGTCGATCTTGGCGAAGTCCGGGTTGTTGATCATGGCATTGAACAGCGTGTTCACCCCGGTGATGGTGGTGAACGGGTACTTGCCGATTTCCTTGATGAAGCCCGGAATGTCGCGCGGATTGGTGATCAGCACGTTGGTCGCGCCGACCTTGAAGAAGGTCAGGCAGTTCGCCGTCAGGGCGAAGATGTGGTACAGCGGCAGCGCGGTGATGATGATTTCTTCCGTGCGCAGGAAGGGCTTGATCCAGGCGTGGGCCTGCTGCAGGTTGGCGATGATGTTGCCGTGGGTCAGCATCGCGCCCTTCGACACGCCGGTGGTGCCGCCGGTGTATTGCAGGAAGGCGATGTCGTCGTGGCCGACCTCGACCGGCTGCAGCGGGAAGCGACCACCCCGGCTCAGCGCATTGCGCAGGTCGATCGCAGCGGCGATGTTCCAGGCCGGCACCATTTTCTTGACGTGCTTGACCACCAGGTTGACGATCAGGCGCTTGGGAAAGCCCAGCATGTCGCCCAGCTGCGTCACCAGCACATGCTTGACGGGGGTGCGGGCGACGATCTTCGCCAGCACGTGGGCGAAGTTCTCGACGATGACGATGGCCTCGGCGCCGGAATCCGTGAGCTGGTGTTCCAGCTCGCGCTCGGTGTACAGCGGGTTGCAGTTCACCACCGTGTAGCCGGCGCGCAGGGCGCCGTAGAGGCAGACCGGGTACTGCAGCAGGTTGGGCATCATCAGCGCGATGCGGGCGCCCCTGGGCAGCTTCAGGACAGACTGGCAATAGGCGCCGAAGGCGGCCGAGAGGCGATCGAGTTCGGCGTAGGTGATGGCCTTGTCCATGTTGATGTAGGCCTTGCGCGGACCGTATTGCTTGACGCTCCTGTCGAACAGGTCGCCGATGGAACGGAATTCATCGACGTCGATCTCGGCGGGTACGCCTGCCGGATAGTGCTTGAGCCAGATCTTTTCCATTTTTGGTTCCTCCCGAGTTTCGATCATTCTAATCACATTGGGATTCGATACTTGTGCCGCGCGGCAGCGGCCCGCGCTTCAGCCAAGCCAGCGCAGCAGTTGGGCGCAGACCGCGGGACTGTCGAGCAGGTCGAGATGATGCAGATCATGGACCACCATGCGCTGCGCCGCGGGAATGCCCAGGTCCTGGCCACGCTGTGCATGCTGGCCGAGCGCGCTCTGCAGCGGTACCAGCCCGTCGCCCGGCAGCGTCCTGCCGGCCTTCCCGCCCGATGCCGCCGTCGTCGCGGCGATGGCATAACACTGCACGGCCTCCGGCAGCGGCACGCAATGCCGCTGGCGCTTGCGCGCAAAACGGTCGCCGTGCTGCCAGTCATCGTCGACAATGCTGCCGTGGCCCAGGTCGGTGATGCCGGCGCTGCGCAGCTTGGCCAGGCGCGCCAGCGCGGCGGTGTAGGGACTGAGTTCGAGAACCACATTGACCCAGTTGCCGCCGCGTTCCAGCGGCGCACCGTGGTGCGGCGTGCCGATGAATACCATTTGCCGCAGATGGCGCAGCCACGTATGCCCGCCGCGTTGGCCACCGCGTTGGCCATAGTGGCAGGCGCTGCGCGCCACCAGCCCGCCCATGCTGTGGCCGACGATCACCAGGCTTTCGATGGGAACGGGCCAGGCCTGTACCAGGGTTTCCAGCAGCTCGGCCAGGGCATGGCCATTGGTCGAAACGTGTTCGCCGCTGTTGTAGTGCAGGTAGAGCGGCGTGTAGCCGGCTGCCGCGGCCAGCGCCGCGCCGTGGTCGTGGCCATGACGTCGCCATTGCAGGTCGTTCATGCACAGTCCATGCACCAGCAGCAGGATCTTGCCGCCGGCCTGCGGCATGCGCGCCGCCAGATCCTGCGCAGTGAGGACCAGCGGCTGCCCGCCGCAGCGCAACTGCATGGGAATCGCCAGGGGATTGGCGCTGGCGGCGAGATGGTCGCCGAGCACGCCATTGAGCGCGGCCAGCAGAGCTTCGCGCGTGGCCGAAGTGGCCAAAGTGGCCAAAGTGGCCGTCGGCTCCCGGTCGAGCAGCGCAGTCAGTTGTCCCAGCAGCGCGTCGATGCCGCCGCCGACCAGCCGTGTCGTGCCCTGGATCGTGCGATAGACCAGGCCGGTGATGCCGCGCGTCGGTTCCTGCGTGTATTGGCCCAGCAGTCCCGGCGTGCGCGCGATGTTGTGGTGCATGGTTTCGACCAGGCGCGTCAGGCCCAGCGTGGCGTCGACCGCGAGCCGGCTCAAGCCGCGGATGTCGGCGGGCCGGATGTGGGCTTTGCGGGTCATGACAGCTTTGCCGATCGATGTCTTTGGAGTTTATGGGGCCGCGCCGGGCAGGCGCCGCAGCCAGCCTGGGAACGCTCGCCGCAGCTACGGCCCCGCATTGTCGCTCAGAGCGACAATGCGGCCAAATCTCTATCTCCCCGCGTTGCAGGGAAATACTTACCCGGCGCTCAGCATGCCGGTACGGTCATGGCAGTCGAGGTATTCGAAGAACTGCTCGTCGGCGGCGGCTACCGTCACCTCGTGGTAGAGCTTGAGCCGGGCTGCCGGGCCGAGTTTCGACAAGTACTGCATTGCCGCGCCGAAAATGGCGACATGAGTCGGATGGGATTCGGCCCAGCGTTCCAGCGCGGCCAGGCTCTTCCACCAGCTCATGCCGAAACTCTTCTCGATCTGTTTTCCGTGGCGATCCAGCACGGTCATGTAGCGGTTGCTGTAGCAGCCGATGGCGAGCCCCTCGTCGCGCAGAAAATCCATGCCCCGGCACAGCACCGGCTCCACGTCTTCCAGGTACATGCGCCGCTCTTCGGCATCGGTGTCGCTCCAGTCCTGGCCCGATCGGATCAGGCACAGGTTGTGCTGCGGCTTGATCCGCAGGCGCGAGCCGACGCGCTCGATCGACGCCGCGCCCTGGGGGGCGAGATCGTCGGTCTGCGAGAGGGGAATCCTGTCGCGGGCGCCGCCCCAGTAGGCATGCTCCTGCACCACGTCGCTCATGCCTTCCGCCAGCACGGCGACGCCCTCGGCGCGATCCGGCGCCGAGAACAGCGTTTCGTAGCGTTCGACCGCGGGTCGCAGCACTTCGCTGAAACGTCCGACTCCGCTGCCGGCATGCAGGTCGGCCGTCCAGGCCGCGCCCGATGCCGCAAACCAGTTGTCGAACCGCTCCGCAGAGTCCCAGTATGCAATTGAAATCACATTGGCGAACCCGGCTTGGTCGATATAGCGTGCCCGGTCCCAATGGCCCGGCACGCTGCCTTGCTCGAACGCAGCGTCCAGCTGTGCCAGTGCCGACGCCACGGCGCCGGTCGGTTCGCCGCGGAACTGCAAGCCGAAATAGGCCATAACGGTACGTTTTGTCGATGGCTTGTGGCGTGCCACGAAGGAGGGATAGGGCGGCGCATAGTCGTCCGGCACGCGGCGGTGCCGAGTGCGCGCCGTGCGCAGGTGGGCAGGGATCGCGGATTCCATGGCGAATCCCCTCAGGCGGCGCGCGCCAGCGACGGCGCGGCGGGATCGCCCATCTCGGCGCGCGACAGCGACAGCGGTTCGTGCTCGCTCCTGCCGGCGATCTCCGCGCCGGGAAGACTGAAGGCGACGACGCGATCGCCGGGCGTCTTGTTCAGCATCAGCCGCGTGACATCGGGTCGCGAGTAGTGGCCGGCCGGATCGGCCGCCGCCTTGGCCAGCGAAATCATGCCCAGGTCGAGATCGGCGTAGACGAGTCCCTCTTCATTCTCGGCCAATGGCGCGTGCATGAGCTGGCCGTCCGGCGCGTAGATCCGCGCGAAGCCGCCGCCTTCCAGCAGCAGCTGTTTTTTCATGTCGTCGGTGCACAGCATTTGCACCATCTCCTTCGAGACCGTGGCGCAGGGCGCGATGACGAAGCACTGGCCCTCGACCGCATAGATCTGGCTGGCCGCGTTATTGACTTCGGCGCCGAGCGCGTAGGCGCCGCCGCGATAGAGCGAGAAGCTCGGCCAGCTGGCGACGTGGATCTGCTCGTTCTGCGCGTACATGGCGTACTTCGACAGCGGCTGCAGGTGTTCCCAGCAGCACAGCGCGCCGATGCGGCCGAGTTCGGTGGCGTAAACCGACAGATCGCAACCATCGCCTTCGCCGAACACCGTACGTTCGACATGGGTGGGCTTGAGCTTGCGGCGTTGCGCGACGGTGCGTCCCTCGGCATCGATGATCCACTGGCCCATGTACAGGCTGCCGCCCTGCTTCTCGCTGTGACCCATCACCACCATGATCGAGTGGTCCTTGGCTGCCTGCGCGATGCGTTCGGCCTGTGCCGAGCCATAGACCAGGGAATTGTCGTGGTAGCGCTGGATGAACTGCATGCCCCAGGCCGGCGAGTCGAGCCAGATGAACCACGGGTAGCCCGGCAGCCAGGTCTCGGGAAAGGCAATCAGCCCGGCGCCGTTCTGCGCGGCCTCGGCGATCAGGCGCAGGGACTTGTCGATCGACGCCTCCAGGTCGAGAAACGCCGGAGCCGCCTGAACTGCGGCGGCGCGGAACTTGGGGTGTTGGATGGTCATGGCATGGTGCTCCTCTGGGATTGGAAGCTGCATCCTAGGAGCCCGGCCGACCGGCCGCTTGTCTGTCCGTCGCAGCGGAATTGACTGCGCGTAGACAGCCTCGGTCGACGCGTCCCGCTTGCTTGACGGGTGCGGGGCGTACTCATAGTATTTGCGGGAGAAGGAGGCAGGCGACGATGGCTCGAGTCTTGAGCACCGAGGGTGTGGCACCCCAGGAAAGGCTGGCGCTGTGGGCCGACCTGATTTGCGATGCCTATGTGCAACTCGATTGCGAGACGCCGGACAGCGACGCGCCCTTCAACGGCAACATCCTCAGCGAAAGGCTGGCGACGCTGGATCTGTCCCAGGTCACCGCCAGCCCGCAGCGCGTGCTGCGTACCTCGCGGCAGATTTCCAAGGCGACCGAAGACTACTTTCTGGTCAGCATCCAGACCAAGGGTCTTGGCGTGATCCGGCAGGACGGCAGGCAGGCGCTGCTGCGCCCCGGCGACTTCGCGCTATACGACAGTACGCGGCCCTATGAACTGCTGTTCGAGAACGATTTCCAGCAGTTCGTGCTGATGCTGCCGGGCGAGATGCTGCGCTCGCAAGTCAAGGCCACCGAGGACCTCACCGCCATCCCCGTGTCCGGCCGGCGCGGCGCCGGGCATCTGATGATCGGCATGATCGAGGCGCTGTGGCGCGACATCGCGGCGCTGGAGCCGGCGTCGGCCGGCGCCGTATCGGACAGCGTGCTGAATATCCTGGTGGCCGGCCTGCGCACCCTGCCGGCCGCGACGCGGCTGCCGCCATCCAAGCTGAAGCGGCTCTACCTGGCCCAGGCGCGCGCCTTCGTCCGCGAACACCTGCGCGATCCGCAGCTGTCGGTGGAAATGATCGCCGCCGAACTGCGCCTGTCGGTCAGCACCTTGCATCGCGCCTTCCAGGGCGAGCCTTGTTCGCTGGTGCATTGGATCTGGACCGAAAGACTGGACGCGGTAAAGCGCGACCTGGCCGATCCGGCATTGCGCAACTTTGGCGTGAGTTCGCTGGCCTTCGCCTGGGGCTTCAACGACGCTGCGCATTTCAGCCGCGCCTTCAAGGAGCGCTTCGGCGTCACGGCAACGGAATTCCGCCACGGCTTGTTCGGCGAATCCGCGCGCTAGATCCGCTGCCACGCCATTCTCAGGAGAGCGCCGGGCCGGCAGGCTCATGCAGCAGCAGGGGCTCCAGTTTTTTCCAGTCCAGCGCCGCTTCCGTGGCGTCGGCCAGGCGCTCGATGTCGGCTTCGCGGCGCAGTGCGAAGTCCGCCGTCAGGGGCGCGCTCATGCCCGCCCAGGCCAGTACGCCGGAGAGCGCCTGCGGATGATCGAGGAGGCCGTGGCAATAGCTGGCGAGGATGCGCCCGTCGGCCGACTGCGCGCCGTCCGTGCGGCCGTCGGCGAAGGTAAGCGCGGCGCGTTGCAGGGATTCGCCGCGCGTCGTGCCCATGTGGATTTCATATCCGGCGAAGGCCGGCGTGCCGGGCAGCCGCAGATTGCCGCTGACATTGCGCAACTGTTTTTCCGGCTCCAGCGAGGTTTCGCAATCGAGCAGGCCGAGCCCGGCCTGGCTGCCCGGCGCACCTTCGAGCCCGAGCGGGTCGTGCAGCTGGCGGCCCAGCATCTGGAAGCCGCCGCAGATGCCGAGCAGCTTGCCGCCGTAGCGCAGGTGGCGCTGGATTGCCGCCTCATGGCCCTGCTCGCGCAGCCAGTGCAGATCGGCCTGCACCGCCTTGGAACCGGGCAGCACGATCAGGTCGCAGGGCGGAATCGCCTGCCCCGGCCCGACCCAGTCGAAATCGACTTCGGGATGCAGGCGCAGCGGATCGAGATCGTTGTGGTTGGAGCAGCGCGGATAGACCACGGCGACGACCTTGAGCCGGGTCGCGGTCTTGGCGATGACTTCGGTGGCGACGGCGTCCTCGGCGTCGAGCATCAGGCCGTGCAAATAGGGCAGCACGCCGAGCACCGGTTTGCCGGTGCGGCTCTCCAGCCAGTCGAGGCCGGATTCGAGCAGGCCGATGTCGCCGCGAAAACGGTTGATGACGAAGCCCTTGATGCGCGCCTGTTCGCTTTCCGAGAGCAGGTCGAGGGTGCCCACCAGATGGGCGAAGACGCCTCCGCGGTCGATGTCGGCGACCAGGATCACGGGGATGTCGGCGGCCTCGGCGAAACCCATGTTGGCGATGTCGCGGTCGCGCAGATTGATTTCGGCCGGGCTGCCGGCGCCTTCCACCAGCACGCAGTCGAACTCCGCGCGCAGGCGTTGCCAGCTTTGCATCACCGCGCCCATCGCGACGCGCTTGTAGTCGTGATAGTCGCGCGCATTCAGGGTGTCCACCGCCTTGCCGTGGATGATCACCTGGGCGCGCTGGTCGGTGCTGGGCTTCAGCAGCACGGGATTGAAGTCGATGCGCGGCGCCAGGCCCGCCGCCAGCGCCTGCAGCGCCTGGGCGCGACCGATCTCGCCGCCGTCAAGGGTGACGGCCGAATTCAGCGCCATGTTCTGCGGCTTGAAGGGCGCGACGTTGACGCCGCGGCGTTTGAGGATGCGGCACAAGGCGGCGACCAGGGTGGTCTTGCCGGCGTCGGAGGTGCAGCCCTGCACCATGAGGGCGCACGCCGGTCGGGATTTGGCTTCGCTCATCGCTAAAATGCAGGGTCTGTCATCGGCCGATTATCCCATGCCCTCGTTGTTGTCCCTGGTTGCTGCCGCGCTGGCGGGCAGCATTCTCGATCGCCTGCTGGGCGAGCCGCGGCGCTGGCATCCGCTGGTCGGCTTCGGCCGCTGCGCCGATGGCGTCGAGGCTGCATTGCGCAAGGGAGCGCCGGGGCATCCCGTATGGAATCGCCTGCGCGGGCTGCTCGGCTGGCTGCTGCTGGTGGTTCCGGCCGTGCTGGCGGCGGCCTGGCTGGGGCGCCAGGCCTGGGGCTGGTTCGCCGACGTCGCGCTGCTTTACCTGGCGCTCGGCGCGCGCAGCCTGGGCCAGCATGGCGAACAGGTGGCGCAGGATCTGGCGGCCGGCGATCTCGCGGCCGCGCGCAGCCATGTCGGCTGGCTGGTGTCGCGCGACACTTCGGCGCTGGACGAGGAGGGCGTTGCGCGCGCCGCCGTCGAATCGATACTCGAAAACGGCAATGACGCCGTGTTCGGCACCCTGTTCTGGTTCCTGCTGGCCGGCGGCGCCGGCGCGGTGCTGTATCGGCTGGCCAATACGCTCGATGCGATGTGGGGCTACCGCGACGAGCGGCGCCTGTATTTCGGCTGGGCCGCGGCGCGCAGCGACGACCTGCTGAACCTGATTCCGGCGCGCCTGACCGCGCTGACCTACGCCCTGCTCGGCAACACGCGAAATGCATGGTCCTGCTGGCGCCGGCAGGCGGCAAGCTGGAGCAGCCCGAACGCCGGCCCGGTGCTTGCGGCCGGCGCCGGCGCGCTGGCGGTGCGCCTGGGCGGCGCGGCGATTTATCACGGCAAGCTGGAACAGCGGCCGGGAGTTGGCGCTGGCGACCCGGCGACGATCGGCCATATCCGCGCCGCGCTGGCGCTGGTGCAGCGCGGCCTGTGGTTCTGGCTTGCCTGCGCCGGCCTGCTGGCGGCGGCGGTGTCCCATGCTTGAACACGGCGGCCGCCTGCTCGCCGCCGCGGCGCGTTATGGCATCGCGGCCGAGGACTGGCTCGACCTGTCGACCGGCATCGCGCCCTATGCGTATCCGGTGCCGCCGATTCCGTCTGCGGTGTGGCAACGCCTGCCCGAGGACGAAGACGGCCTGGCGGCGGTCGCCTGCCGCTATTACGGCGTGCGGCGCGTGCTGCCGCTACCCGGTTCGCAGGCGGCGATACAGGCGCTGCCCCGCTTGCGCGCGCCCGGCGTCGCGCTGGTGCCGGAGCCGAGCTATGCGGAATACGCGGCGGCCTGGTCTGCCGCCGGGCATCGCGTGCGCCGCTGCGCCGCCGATGATCTGCTGCAAGTGTCGACGACCGCCGATGCGGTGGTGATCGGCAACCCGAACAACCCCACCGGGCGGCGTTTTTCGCGCAGCACTTTGCTCGACCTGGCGCGGCAACTCGACGCGCGCGGCGGCTGGCTGATCGTCGATGAAGCCTTCGCCGATGCCGAGGAAGAATCCGAGTCGCTGGCCGATTTGGCGGGCAGCGAGGCGGCGGGCAATCTGGTGGTGCTGCGCTCCCTGGGCAAGTTCTTCGGCCTGGCCGGCGCCCGCGTCGGCTTTGCCATCGCCGCCGATTCCATACTGGATCAACTCGCGGAGGCGATCGGTCCCTGGGCGCTCGCGCATCCCTCGCGCCATGCGGCGCGTGCGGCGCTGGCCGACGGCGCATGGCAGGCTGCGCAGCGCGCCCGCCTGCAGCGCGACAGTGCGCGCCTGCAAGGGCTGCTCGCCGCCGCGGATCTGGGCGACGCCGGCGGCACCGCGCTGTTCCGCTACCTGCCGCGCGGCGACGCGCGGGAACTGCATGAATTCTTCGCGCGGCAGGGCATCCTGCTGCGCCATTTCGCCCAACCCGCGGCCGTGCGCGTCGGCCTGCCGGCCACCGAGGCCGACTGGCAGCGGCTGGCGGCCACCCTTGAACTTTGGAAGAGACGATGAAGCGATTCAAACTGCGCTGCCTGTCCCTGCTCTGCGCGCTGGCTGTCCTGCCGGCGCGCGCCGAGATCGTCGTCACCGATGTCGGCGGCACCCGCGTCAGGCTCGCCGCGCCGGCGCGGCGCATCGTCAGCCTGGCGCCGCACATCACCGAGCTGGTCTATGCCGCCGGCGCCGGCGAGCGCATGGTGGGCAATGTCGAGTACGGCGACTTTCCGCCGGCCGCCGCAAAGCTGGCCAAGGTCGGCGGCTATTCCCGGCTCGATCTCGAAGCCATCGTCGCGCTCAAGCCCGATCTGGTGCTGGGCTGGGAAAGCGGCAACCTGCCGGCGGCGGTCGCGCGCCTGCGGGCGCTGGGCTTCACGGTACATCTGTCGCAGTCGAACCGCATCGAGGACATCGCCGGCGAACTGGAGCAGATCGGCAAGCTGGCCGGCACCGAGGCGGTGGCCGGCGCGGCGGCCACCGCGTTCCGCCAGCGCTACGCCGGACTGGCCACGCGCTACAGCCAGCGGCCGCCGGTCGACGTCTTCTACCAGATCTGGAAACAGCCGCTGATGACGGTCAATGGCCAGCAGATCATCAGCGATGCGATACGCCTCTGCGGCGGGCGCAACGTCTTCGCCGCGCTGCCCATCCTGGCGCCGACCGTGACCGTCGAAGCCGTGATCGCCGCCAACCCGGAAGTCATCGTCGCCAGCGGCATGGGCGATTCACGCCCCGAGTGGCTGGACGACTGGCGGCGCTGGACCACCATGGCGGCGGTCACCCGCGACAACCTGTATTTCGTGCCGCCGGAATTGATCCAGCGCCACACGCCGCGCATCCTCGACGGCGCCGAAAAGCTCTGCGCGCATCTCGAAACCGCGCGCGGCAAGCGTCGCAAATAGTCTGGAACATAGTTTGGAAAATAGTCTGGAAAGCCCGGCCGGCGGATAATGCCGCCTGATCGAGCACGCAGTAATCACCGGAGCCTGCCATGTCGAGTTTTCATTATGCCTTTGCAATAGCCGAGATTTCGCGCACGCGGGATTTCTATGTCGGGCAGCTCGGCTGCAGCGAGGGGCGCAGCACCGAGCACTGGATCGATTTCGAGCTGTTCGGCCACCAGCTCTCGGCCCACCTGGGCCGGCCCGGCGGCGCCTCCTGCGAGGGCCTGGTCGATGGCCATGCGGTGCCGATTCCGCACTTCGGCGTGATCCTCGACCTCGAGGAGTTCTGGACCTTCGCCGCACGCCTGCGCGCGGCCGGCATCCGCTTTCTGATGGAACCGGGATTGCGCTTCGTCGGCAAGCCCGGCGAACAGGCGACGATGTTCTTCCTCGATCCCGACGGCAACGCGCTGGAGTTCAAGGCCTTCGTGCGCGAGGGCGAAGTGTTCGCGCGGCAGTGAAGAGTTGGCGCTGATGACACGGCGCGATTTTGCCACCGCTCAGCGGATGCTGACGGTGATCGCTTTCCATGCCGGGCTCTGCCAGCGATAGAAGCTGCTCAGGTTGTTCGGCTTGTCGGCCTGCTTTTCCACTTCCAGCGTCGACATGCGGCGCACCTCGAAGCTCCGTTTGTGGCGGCCTTCCGTGCGGGCTTCGCGCGCGGCGAGCAACTGTTTGCCGCCCGGCACCCAGCCGGCGAATTCGACGTAGCCGAGGCCGGGATGGTCCGCCGCCGGCGGCAGGACGTCCACGCTCCAGCCCTGCGGTCCACGGCGGAACACCCACAGCTCGCGCCAGGTATCCAGCGGCTGCACCGCCAGTGCGAGCGCCGTGCCCTGGGGATTGAGCGCGGCCGAGGCGGTCCACACGATGCCGTAAGTGCAGCGCGTCAGCAGCGGGTTCTGCGCGTCATGCTTGGCGTCGACCAGATGCACGCAGGTTTCGCCAGGCTGGCCGGGGCTGAGCACCACCGAAACTTTTTGCAGCTTCGCTGCCGGCGCGCCGGCTTCGGTCGCCCAGCGCGAGGCGCCGACGCGCATTGCGGCATCAGAGTAGGCGTAGGCGTCGGCTTCCATGAGTTCGCTCTGGTCGATGCCGGCGAGCTCGTCCAGCGCACGCTGCCCGGCCTGCTGCACGGCGGGCGCGCCGAGTTCCGGGCGCCGCGCACGCTGGTAGGCGAGGCTGGCCCAGACGCCGGCCTTGCGCAGGCGCAGTCGGTTCTTCAGCACCCCGGGCAGCTTGTCCGTTTCGACGCGGTCGAGTATTTCGGCGCGCCAGTTGTTGCGCTCGAAGCGCGCAGCCGGCGTGAGGTCCGGCGCCACGCAATCGTGGCGGGTCAGCGCCAATGCGGCGGCGGCCTTTTGCGCCGCGGTGGCCGGCAGCGCCAGCACGCGCCGATATGCGTCGCCGTCATAGCACAGGCGTATCTGGCCGTCGCGCTCGAAGCTCAGCATGTTCACGCCGTAGGCGGCGGCGACTTCGAGCTGGGCCGCGACGCTGGCTCCAGCTTTGCCCTGCTGGGCGCCGGAAGCGCGCCGGGCCAGGCGCTCGGCCAAGGCGCCCAGTGCATCGAAGGCCTCGCCGTCGATGGCCGCGGCCGGCGCGGCCTTCAGGTAGGCCGCGGCGTAGGCGATGCCCAGCGCCTCCGAGCCCGGCGTGTCGCGCAGGAAGCGCAGCACCGCGAGCAGTTCCGGCGCGGCGGCGGCTTTGAGCGACTGGATGCGCACGCTGGGCGCCCTGATGTAGCCGGCGCGTTCGCGGCGATGGTCATAGACCTGCAGGTAGTCGCCTTTCTCGCCGCGGATTTCGAGGCTGTCGCCGGCCCACAGCACGGCCTGCTGGGGCGCCGAATCGCGCGGTGCGGCGCGCAGCGCCGTTTGGTCCTGGGTGACGATGGCCAGCGCGGACAGCGCGGCAATTGCGGTCGCGGTCAGCATGATCACTCTCCCCCTTGCGCCTGCTTGCCGGCGCCGAGCAGGTTGGCGCCGATGAAGCCGCCGCTGGTCGAGGGCGGGGCGATGATCACCGAGATCTTGTCGGAAAGCTTGTCGGCCATGGTCTTCTGGATCAGCAGCGGATGCTTGGTGATCAGCTCTCCGTCGCGCGCCAGTTGCTCGCTGGCGACCTTGCCCAGCCGCTCCTGGCGATAGCCCTCGGCGTCGGCCAGCTTGCGCCGCGACTCGGCCTCGCCGGTGGCCTCGATCAGGCGCGATTGCGAGCTGGCTTCGGCGGCCTTGACACGGGTGATCTTGGCCGCTTCGGCTTCCAGTTCGCGCTGTTCGATCTGCTTCTGCTTGAAGGGCAGCACATGCTTCATGGCTTCGGCCTGCGCCTTGGCGGCGATGATCTGCTCCTGGCCGGCGGCTTCGGCGGCCTTCTCGCGGCGCACCTTGTCGGCCTGGCCTTCGAGCTCGGTCTGTTTGACCTGCTTGTCCTTGAGCTCCAGCGTGTAGCGCATTTTCTCCGAGGCCAGCTCCTCGGCCAGCAGCCTTTCCATGCCGGCCTTGTAGTCGGCGGGCAGGTCGATCTTGCCGATCATCACGCCCTGCAGCTTGATGCCGTCCCTGGCCAGCAGCGGCTTGAGTTCGCCTTCGATGGCCTGCTGGATCGCCACGCGCTTGGTCGAGAAAATCTCGCGCACCGTGTAGCCGGCCAGGGTCTTGTAGAGCACGCTCTGCGCCGCCGGCTCGACCACTTCGCGGCCGATGTCGGCGGGCAGCGCGCGGGCCATGGCGGCGATGCGGCTGCGGTCGAGCACGTAGCGCACCGAGACGTCCACCCCGATCGAGAGGCCCTCGATGGTCTGGAAGGGCGCCGCGCCGCTGGCGCTCTGGCCGTCGGCCGGGCGGTAGATCTGGTCGCGCAGGGAAATGCGGCGCAGCTCGTGCAGGCCGGGGATGATCAGCACGGCGCCGTCCTCCACTTCGTCGACTACGCCGCTGAAGCGGTTGACGCGCAGGCCGAGTTCGCCGCGTCCGACGCTCTGCAGCGGCGGGTTGCTGACGATGGCATAGGTGCCGATGCCGGCGATGGCCAGCGCGATGATGCCGCGGTGCGAGTCGCGCAGGCCGCGGCCGAGGCGATGCGCGATGGTTTCGACCGAGTCGCGCAGGGTGTTGGCGATGTTGCGGATTTGTTCCGACATGATGGCTTTCTCCAGGTCTTGATCTTCCGGGGATGGCGGCGGAGGCGGGAAGATCGATCGCCTTCCGTCATGGTTGCCATCGTCGCGGGAAGGCCGTGGAGCGATCCATGCCGTTGCGGGGCGACTTCGGTAAGCCGCCGCCCGCAGCCGTTCCGCGGCGTGAACAAACACTCACGCGCGGGCGCTGCCAAGGTCGCCAAAAACGGCGATACTTGGCGCAGACAATCGCGCGGAGCATGAAATGAGCATCAAGGTCGCCGTCATCGAGGACGACATCCCCACCAGCAAGCAGCTTCGGGCCTGGATACTTTCCGCGCGGCCGGGCATCACGGTGGACGCCTGGTTCAACCGCGACGACGCCGAGGCGGCGATCGCCCGCGAGAACTACGACGTGGTGGTGCTCGACATCGAGCTGGGGCGCGAACGCCATGCCGGCGTCGCCATCATCAATGCCATCAACAAGGCCGCGCGCGGTACGCCGGTGCTGGTGGTGTCGGCCATGCCGGCCGCCATCTACCGCAGCATCATGAAGGCGCTCGACGCCTGGGACTATTTGCAGAAGACCACTTTCGAGGAGTCCGATTTCATCGACACCTTCCTCGAAATCCTGCGCGCCTCGCGCGATCGCGAGGACGCCAAGCCCGCCCAGCCGGCCGGCGACGAACTTTCGCTCGATCCGCTGCGGCAGAACACGCCGCTATGGCGCGGCAAGCGCGTGAACCTGCCGCTGACCGCGCAGCGCATCCTAGCCGCGCTCTACCAGCGGCGCGGCCAGGTGGTGTCCTACGACGAGCTGTTCCAGGTGGTGAAGAGCGGGCGCAACCGCGACAACATCCGCAAGCACATCAGCACCATCCGCGAAGCCTTCCGCGAACTCGACGAGGACTTCGACCGCATCGAGAACGTGCCGATGCGCGGCTTCCGCTGGTCCGACCCGGCGTCCGACCCGGCGGCCGTCAAATGACGAAGGCGGCGCTGGCCTGGTTGGCCTCGTTCCGCCTGCGCATCCTGTTCCGCACCTCCTTCCTGCTGCTGGCGCTGGCCGTGCTGGCGATGGCGGTGGCCGTGCTGCAGGAGGAAAAGCAGCGCAGCTACGACAACTACCAGACCAATGTGGCGAAGACCAAGGAACAGATCGTCGCCCGCCTGCGCCATCCGGCCGGGCAGCTGGCCCTGCTCAATCCGCCGCGCGGCAATGGCGCTGCGGTTGCGGGTCGTCCCGTGGTGCTGCCGTATTCGGCGATCGATTTCGACGACCAGAGCAAGGTCAGGAATGCCGTCGAAATGGCCGGTTGCCTGGTGCAGTACAAGCGCCATGGCAGCCTCTGCGTCGCCATCGGCAACAACCCCTGGGCCGGCGGCTACATCTACGCCGCCGGCACTTTCGCCAGCGGCGCCCTGGTGCCGCACGTCATCGGCGACGAGCAACTCGACGGTGCCCATCGCCTGCGCGTCACGGTGAGTCTGCGCGGCGAGACCTACCGCTGGCTGGCGCCCTTCGAGCCGCTGCCCGGCAAGGTCTTGCGCGCCGAGGGCGTGCGCGGCCGCTTCACCGGCTACGTCGAGCGCGAGGGCTCCAACTACAAGGGCGCGCGGCCGGTCAGGGAATTCCGCGGCTGGGTCTGGCAGGGCGGTCGGTGCCTCGATGCCGCGAAGGATGATGACATCGGCGACTGCGCGCGCAAGTCCTTCTTCTCGCTGCGCCTGCCGGTCGATGCGCTGCGCGAGGCGCTGTTCCGCGAGCGCAAGCCGCAATGGCCGCCGCCGGACCTCGACCAGTTTCGCGTGCGCATCGAGGTGCTGGCGCCGGGTGACGGCGCGGTCATTTTCGACAGCGACGAGCCGGGCGCCGTGCCGCCGTTCTCGCTCAATGATCTCACCGGCCTGCTGCTGCCCGGCGAGACGCTGGCGATCCACAAGGCCGGCGCCACGCACGACATCGTCCAGTTGAGCGGCAAGGAGGACGGCGCCGAGCCATCCTCGCCGCTGATCACGCGGCTGATCAGTCGGCTGCCGGTGGCCAGCTACGATGCGCCGGTCGAGTTCGCCGACGAGATCGCGACGCCGCTGGGCAGCTACCGGTTGCTGCTGAAGGGCGACGCGCGCAGCGTGAACAAGACCCTGGCGGCGGTCGCCACCCGCGTTTCGTGGTTCGTCGGCGCCATGCTGCTGGCCATCGCGCTGGCCTGGCTGGTGATGGAAATCGGCATCGTGCGCCGCATCGCGCTGCTCACCCGGCGCACCCGCGGGCTGTCGCAGACCGTGCACACCGACGGCGGGCTGGAGCGCTTCGATCTGGCCGACCTGCGCGGTGGCGATGAGCTGGGCATCCTCGCCACCGGCCTCGACGACCTGCTGCGGCGCGTGAAGGAAGACGCCGAACGCGAGCGCATCCGCGCCGGCCAGGAAAAGGACATGTGGCACGCCGTCGGCCACGAGATCATGTCGCCGCTGCAATCGCTGCTGGCCCTGCACGGCGCCAGCGACGACCCCAGCCACCGCTACATCCAGCGCATGCAGCAGGCGGTGCGCATCCTCTACGGCAGCGCCAGCCCGAGCGAGGCCTTCGCGTCGTCGAGCATCAGCGTGCAGGCGCTCGACCTCGCGCGCTTCCTGCAGAACGTGGCCGACAACGCCGGCATTGCCGACATCGTCTGCACCGGCGTCGCAGCGCCGCTGCCGGTGCGCGCCGACGAATATCCGCTGGAAGACGTGTTCGCCCACATCCTGAAGAACGCCGACCGCTACCGCCGGCCTGGCACGCCGATCACCCTGCGCCTGGACAGCTCGGAGAGCACCGCCACGGTGAGCATCCACAATGTCGGCCCACAGATTGCCGAAGACTTCATCGAACGCATCTTCGAATACGGCGTGTCGGACCAGGCCGAGGCCGGCGCCCACGGCAACCGCGGCCAGGGCCTGTTCGTGGCGCGCACCTACATGGCCAAGATGGGCGGCACGGTCACCGCACGCAACGAGGGCGACGGTGTGAGTTTCGTCCTGACGCTGCAGCGGGCTCGCGGCTGAAGCGGACAGTGAAGAGTTGGCGCTGATGAAGCCCCTGCGCAGCAAGGCGGTCGAGCAAAATACGCTCTCCTCGCCGCTGCGGATGGCGATACGGCGCGTCGAGCGGCCATGCGCTGTGGGTGGGCCGTGGGGCGGACCGTCGGGCGGGCTTGTAGGGCGGGCTTGTAGGGCGGGCTTCAGCCCGCCAACCATTCCTGGCCGACTGAAGTCGGCCCTACAGCGCCATCCGCCGCTGGCCGGCTGAAGCCGGCCCTACAGGGGGCTATCTTGCGAAGCGGAGCGCCAGCTTATGCGTCGCGCTTGCCGCTGCGTCCATGAAATGCCATGGCCATTTCGAAGGCGGCGCGGGTGAAGGCCAGCACCGCGGCGAATTCCTGGTCGCTCAACTTGCGCGCCTCGTCGTCGGCGCGGTAGATGTTGGCGAACTCGCGTTCGCGCGCCGACTGGATCAGCAGTTTGCCGACGCCGAGGTTTTCCAGGCTGCGCCACAGGTCGGGATTGGAACTGCGGGTGAACTTCATGACGAAGCCGACCGGGTCGTTGCGGCCGAGCACCGCCGCCAGGCGCAGCACGATTTCGAAGGGCACGGCGATGCGGCCGTTTTCCCAGGCTTCGATCAGCGAGGGGTCCTTGAGGTTGATCGCCGCGCCGACTTCGGCAACGGTCAGGCCGGTGGCCTTGCGCAGGCGGCGCAGGGTCGCTCCGGTCCGCGTCCATACACCGGGTTCGGACAAGCCCGGCAACAAGGCCTTGAGCAGGTCGCCGGCGGCTTCCAGGGTCTTGCCCTTGGCCAGCGCCCTGGCCACTTCGCTCGCCGTGTGCAGGCTGGCCGCGGCGCCCACCGTGGCGGCGCCGATGTCGAGCACGCGGCCGGCCATCGCGCGCATCTGCTCCACCAGGCCGGATTCCGTTTCTGTGGCCGCCGGCGGTTTCGCCGCACGGCTGGCCGGCGCTCGTTTCCTGGCCGGGGTCTTGCGCTGGGGAGTGGCGGCGCCGGTCATCGCATCTGCCTTGCCGGGGCCCGCGCCGCGCCGGATTACTTGCCCTGGATACGCTGGCGCGACTCGTGCCGCTCCTGCGCCTCGATCGAATACACGGTGGTCGGGCGCGCCAGCAGGCGGCGCAAGCCGATCGGGTCTCCGGTCTCCTCGCAGAATCCGTAGGAGCCGTTTTCGATGCGCTTCAGCGCCGCGTCCACCCGCGGCAGCATCTTGCGTTCGCGATCGCGAATGCGCAGTTCGATGGCGTTTTCCTCTTCGATGGTGGCGCGGTCGTTGGGGTCCGCCTCGGCCTCGCCATCGCGCAGGTGATCGATGGTCATCGAGGCGTTGTCGATCAGGTCCTGGCGCTGCCTGCGCAACAGGTCGCGAAAGAAGGCCAGCTGCTCGGCGTTCATGTAGGAGCTGCTGGGCATCGCCAGCAGGGCTTTTTCGCTGAGAGATTTGGTCATGGTAGCCATGGCTTGTGGTCCTGGGTTTCTGTTCGGAGGGCGGCGGCAAGCTGAGGATGCCGCCCGCCAATATACCGCTGGTGATCAGGCCGGGGGCAATTCATTTTCCCCTTCGGCAAGTCGATACTAACCACTTTATCGAAAGACCGGGCGCTCGTCAGGGGAATCTCGCCCGGCAGCCGCCCGAGGCCGGATTCTGCGCTTGTTGCGGGCGCGGTGGAAGCGAACAATCAGGATTGTGCAAGTTGCCGAATGATCTATGCTTTGGTTAAAAGCAGTCGGCACAGGGAGGTCGACATGACATATCAAATCACATGGGAAGAGCGGGGCGTCTACAAGCGGTTCCGGGGCTTCGTTTCATTCCGGGAATACTCGAGAACCCAGGAGTTGGTGCTGGGCGATGCCCGCGCCGACGATATCCGCTACGTCATCAACGATCTTCTTGACGTGGAAGGCTATGCCGTCACGACGGACCAGGCGGAATACCTTGCCGCTTTCAACCGCGCCTCCAGCTTCTCCAATCCGCGAATTCGTATCGCATACGTCACCCGCGACCCGAAGCTCATATGGCTGATGAGGGCCGCCGCGGTTTTTTCATCCTACGGCGTGAAGGACTTCCCGACGCTCGAAGCGGCGCGGGAGTGGGTGGCGAAGGAACCGTGATAGCCGGCAGCAAATCGCCGCTTCCCGTCGGCCGAACCGGGCACCGGTAGTCGGTTCGCCGTCTCGCCAGCGCCAACTTTGCTGCGCTCCGCAGCGAGAGCCGGCCGTGTTCGCCATCCCGTCCGCCGTTCCGTCCGCCGTTCCATCCGGGTTCCTGCGCGATAGGGAAAACCATCTAGTCGCCTGCCTTATCTCCCCAATTACCTCAGGGGCATTGGCTGCCTAAGCTGTGATTGTTCCATCTCGGCAGGGCCGCGCGCAGAACGCCGTTGGCAAAACGGCGCCAGTTGAGCGGACAACCTGGTCTGACAACAAGCCTCGAATCACGGAGATTGCCATGAAACAAACGCAAATCTGCCCGCAGGAAGCAGCGCAGGAAAGCCCGGCCTCGGCCTCGCGCCGCAACTTCCTGCGCGGCCTTCCGGTCATCACTGTGGGCGCCGTCGGCGCCCCGCTGCCGGCGCTGGCCGGCCAGTCGGGCGCGCGCTGGGGAATGCTGGTCGATGTGCGCAAGTGCATCGGCTGCCAGGCCTGCACCATCGCCTGCATCAATGAAAACGAGGTGCCGGAAGGCAGCTTCCGCACCATCGTGTCCACCTACAGCGTCAAGCAGCCCGCAGCCGCGGGACAGCCGGCCGGCACCTACGTCCTGCCGCGCCTGTGCAACCACTGCGACAACCCGCCGTGCATACCGGTGTGCCCGGTCGGCGCCACCTTCAAGCGCGAGGACGGCCTGGTGCTGGTCGACGGCGACCGCTGCGTCGGCTGCGCCTATTGCGTCCAGGCCTGCCCCTACGACGCGCGCTACATCAACCACCAGACCGGCAAGGCCGACAAATGCACGTTCTGCGGCCATCGACTGGAAGCCGGCCTGCTGCCGGCCTGCGTCGAAACCTGTGTCGGCGGCGCGCGCATTTTCGGCGACCTGAACGATCCGAAAAGCGAACTCAGCCGGCGCATCGGCGCGGCCGGCGACTCGCTGAAAGTACTCAAGCCCGAACAGGGCACCAAGCCCCGCGTCTTCTACATCGGCCTCGACCAACGCTTCCAGGGCAAGGTCGAAGGCCAGGGCGCCTTATGGAAACCGGAACTGCACGGAGGCAAATCATGAACCCGACCATCGTCGAAACCGTCAATGTCGCGCGCGAAGTCGCCTGGCTGCCCTGGGCGGTACAGTATTTCTTCCTCATCGGCCTGTCCTACGGCGCCTTCCTGCTCTCGCTGCCCGGCATCGTCGGCCGCCGCCGCGGCTGGCTCGGCATTTCGCGCCTGGCCCTGCTGGGCGCCCTCGTCTGCGGCCTCAGCGCGCCTGTGGCGCTGCTGGCCGACCTGCACCAGCCGGGCCGTTTCTACCATTTCTACCAGTTCTTCACCCCTTCCTCGTGGATGTCCTGGGGTTCCTTCTTCATCCCGGTCTATCTCGGCGGCCTGGTGCTCTACGCCTGGCTCGCCTTGCGCCCGCTGCTGGCGCAACAGGCTGCGGACGGCGGACTGTCGCCGCGCCTCGCCGCGCTCAGCCGGACGCTGGCCTACGGCGGACTGGAAAGCCGCGGCGCGCTGCTCGCCGCGGCGGCGGTGGCCTGCGTCGGCGCCGCGCTGATCGCGCTCTATACCGGCATGGAAGTCATGGTGGTACGGGCGCGTCCGCTGTGGGACACGCCGCTGCTGCCGGTGCAGTTCGTACTCACCGCGCTGGCCGGCGGCATCGGCCTGACGCTGCTGCTCAAGCGCTTTTCCGGCCTGCCGGACGCGGCGCAGGGCAGCATCCCGCTGTTCCGCGCGCTGGCCGCGACCCAGGCGCTGGCCTTGCTCGTCGGCGCCGTCTGGCTGCTGCTCGGGCTCACGGGAATGTCGCCGCGCCACGCCGAGGCGCTGGCCCAGGTGGCGCCGTCGGCCGCTTGGCAACTGACGGCGATATGGGCCGCCGGCAGCACCGTGCTGACGCTGTGGCTGGCGTTGCGCCGGCCCGGCAGCGGCTTGCTGATCGGCCTGCTGGCGCTGCACAGCGCATGGATGATGCGCTGGACCATATTCATCGGCGGCCAGGAAATACCCAAGACCGGCGCCGGCTTCTACCAGTACCAGTTGCCGCTCGGCTACGACGGCCTGCTCGGCATGGTCGGCACCTTCGGCCTCTGGGTCGCCCTGTTCATCGCACTGACCACCCTGCTGCCGGTTGCCCGCCTGACGCTCATGGCTTCGATCGACCACCCCACATCATGAAATACCGTGACGTCGTCGGGCCTCAAGCTGGCAAATGGGCCCGCCCCTCCCATCCTCCCCTCGCGGGGAGGCTACTGATTGGCTCGCTACGCTCGAACCTGACAAGTCGCGCTTGGCGATGTATTTCACGTTAAACCGCGAAGCCGCGTAAGCGCAAGGAGAACATCATGAAAATCGCACGTCGCCAACTCATCGCCGCCGGCGGGCTCGCCGCCTTCGCCGCCGGCTTCTCGCAAACCCTGGGCCGCATCGCCGACAAGCTGATGGGCAAGGATGCGCCAAGGCACAATGTCTGGGGCAATGCCGCCGCGCCCGAATTCACCGTCGATCCGGCCAGCGGCAAGCTGCAGCCGAACCCGGCGCAGCAGGTCAGCTACACCGCCTGCCTCGGCTGCACCACCCAGTGCGGCGTCCGCGTGCGCGTCGACAAGGCCAGCGGCCGCGTCATCCGCGTCGCCGGCAATCCCTACAGCCCCTTATCCACCGAGCCGCACCTGCCGATGAAGGCCTCGGTGCGGGAAAGCCTGATCGCTTTTTCGCGCTTCCAGGACAAGGGCCTCGGCGGCCGCTCGACCGCCTGCGGGCGCGGCAACGCCGTGCTGGCGCAGATGAACTCGCCGTTTCGCGTGCTGGCGCCGATGAAGCGCGTCGGCCCGCGCAACGGCGGCCAGTGGGAAACCATCTCCTTCGAGCAACTGGTCAGGGAAGTGACCGAAGGCGGCAACCTCTTCGGCGAAGGCGAGGTGGCCGGCCTGCGGGTCCTGCGCGATCTCGCCGCGCCGATCGACCCGGCACAGCCCGAACTCGGCGCCCGGGTCAATCAGGTGGCGCTGCTCTCCAGCGTCAATGACGGCCGCCTCGCCTTCGCCCGGCGCTTCTGGAACAAGTCCTACGGCACGCTCAACTTCGTCGGCCACGGCTCCTACTGCGGTGGCTCCTACCGCTCCGGCACCGGCGCCCTGTTCGGCGACATGAAGAAAATGCCGCATGCCAAGCCCGATCTGGCCAACGCCGAATTCGTCATTTTCATCGGCACGGCGCCGGGCAACGCCGGCAACCCCTTCAAGCGCACCGGCGCCATGCTCGCCAAGGGGCGCAGCGACGGCAGGCTCAACTATGTGGTGGTCGACCCGGTGCTGACCAATGCCGACAACCGCGCCGCCGCCGACCGCGGGCGCTGGATTCCGATCCGTCCCGGCAGCGACAGCGCGCTGGCGCTGGGCATGATGCGCTGGATGCTCGACAACGAGCGCATCAACACCGCCTACCTCGCCAACCCGAATCTTGCCGTCGCCGAACAGCAGGGCGAACCGTCCTTCAGCAGCGCCACCTGGCTGGTCGTCACCGAAGCCGGCCATCCGCGCCAGGGGCGCTTCCTGCGCGGCTCCGACATCGGCCTGAAGATCGCCGAGGACGAGCGCTACAAGGAGAACGACCCCTACCTGATCCTCGACGCCAAGGGCAAGCCGGTCCCGGCCGACAAGGCCACCGCGCCGGCCGCGCTCGATGCGGAAGCCGTGCTCACGCTGGACGCCAAGCCGCTGGCGGTGAAGACCGCCTGGCTGCTGCTCAAGGCCTCGATCCTGCAGCAGACCATCGCCCAGTGCAGCGATGCCTGCGGCATCCCGGCCGCCACCATCGGCGCGCTGGCCGACGAATTCACGCGCCACGGCCGCAAGGCATCCGTCATCGCCCACGGCGGCATGATGTCGGGCGCCGGCTTCTACAACGCGTTTTCGGTGATGACGCTGAACCTGCTGATCGGCAACCTCAACTGGAAGGGCGGCCTGGTCATGAACGGCGGCGGCTTCAAGGACGACGGCGAGGGGCCGCGCTACAACCTCGACAGCTTCGCCGGCGCGGTCAAGCCCAAGGGCACGCCGCTGGGGCGCAACGTGCCCTACGAGAAGAGCAGCGAATTTGCGCGCAAGAAGGCCGCAGGCAAGCCCTACCCGGCGCAGTCGCCGTGGTTCCCCAATGCCCCGGGCCTGGCCACCGAGTGGTTCACCGGCGCCCTGAGCGGCTATCCGTATAGCATCAAGGCGCTGATCCTGTGGAGCGCCAATCCGCTCTACGGCATCGCCGGCCTGCGCGCCCAGATCGAAAAGGATCTCGCCGACCCGCAGAAGATTCCGCTGATCATCTCGGTCGATCCGCTGATCAACGAAAGCAACGCCTATGCCGATTACATCGTGCCGGATTCGCTGATGTACGAAAGCTGGGGTTGGGCATCGGCGTGGAACGGCGTGCCGACCAAGGCCAGCACCGCGCGCTGGCCGGTGGTCGAGCCGATCGCGGCGAAAACGCCGGACGGCCAGGCGATCGGCATGGAAACCTTCTTCATCGCGCTGGCCAAGGCGATGGCGCTGCCCGGCTTCGGTGCGGCGGCGATGAGCGACGCGGCCGGCCAGCCGCTGCCGCTGGAGCGCCCCGAGCACTGGTATCTGCGCGGCGGCGCCAACATCGCCTGGCTCGGCAAGGAGCCGGTGCCCGACGCCAGCGACGAGGATCTCGCGCTGTCCGGCGTCGACCGCCTGCGCCCGCTGCTCGAAGCGACTCTGACGGCCGAGGAGTGGCGCAAGGTCGCCTTTCTCTACACCCGCGGCGGCCGCTACCAGCCGGCCAAGGACGCGCAGGACGAAGCCCATCCCGAATGGCAGACCAACCGCTTCAAGAATCCGCTCTGGGCCTGGAGCGACATGGTCGGCGGCAGCAAGAACAGCATCACCGGCAAGCGCTTCGCCGGCTGCGCCAGCCTGCAGCCGCCGGCCTTCATCGACGGCACGCCGATGCGCAAGATCTACAGCGAGGCGGAATGGCCGCTGCAGGTGGTCAGCTTCAAGTCGGCGCTGCAGAATTCCTACAGCATCGCCGCGACCCGGTTGACCGGCATCCATGCCGAAAATCCGCTGCTGGTGCATCCGGCCGATGCCGCCCGCGCCGGCCTCAAGAGCGGCGACACGGCACTGCTGAGCACGCCGGGCGGCGCCGTCAGCAGCACGGTGATCGTGCATGAGGGCGTGATGCAGGGCGTGGTCGCGATCGAGCACGGCTTCGGCCACCGCGAGCTGGGCGCCCGAGCCCACCGCATCGGCAAACAGCAGCAGCCCGATAAACCCGCGCTGCGCGCCGGCGTCAACCTCAATGACCTCGGCCTCGCCGATCCCACGCGGCCGGGCAAATCGGTCTGGGTGGATGCCGTCTCCGGCGCCTCGGTGCGCAACGGTTTGCCGGCAAAGCTGGTCCGCGCCTGAGAGCTTGTGAAGAAATCGCCCCTCAAGGGGACTTCCTTCGGGGCGTAGCTGCGGGCCGAAGCGGGGTGCGGCTGGAGTGCGGCTACCGAAGTGTATGTGGCTATACGCGAGGATAGCGAGCAGGATAATCGCATGAACGCTGGAAACAACATCTCCTCCCCCTTCAAGGGGGAGGCCGGGAGGGGGATGGGAGTGAACACGAGCGTTCCATAGGCGCGTCTCCGCTAGTTTGCCCCATCCCCTCCCCAACCCTCCCCTTGAAGGGGAGGGAGTCGGCGCCTCATGCTATTGCCCTGGGATAGCTAGCACCGCCCAAGCCCCGATCTGGCCCACTCAGTAGATTTATTCACAAGCTCTCAGTCGAGCGCCCGTGGATCGATACGCAACATCAGCCGCGCCAGCTCGGCGGCGCTGCCGACTTCGGTTTTTTCCATCACGTGCTGGCGATGCACATGCACGGTTTTTTCGCTGATCTCCAGCTTGCGCGCCACCAGCTTGTTGGGCAGCCCGAGCGCTACCAGGCGCGCCACTTCACGTTCGCGCGGCGACAGGCGATCGAGCAGCGCTTGCGCCTGTTCGCGTCTTTGTTCGGTGGCCCGCTGTTCGCCGCCATGGCGCACGGCGGCGGCGACCGTGTCGAGCAGGGCCTGGTCGCGGAAGGGCTTTTCGAGGAAATCGAAGGCGCCCTGCTTCATCGCCTGCACCGCGAGTTCGACGTCGCCATGTCCGGTCATGAACACCACGGCCGGCGTCCAGCCCCTTGCGCGCAAGGCCTGCTGCAGTTCCAGCCCGTTCATGCCGGGCATGCGGATGTCCAGCACCAGACAGCCGAAGTCGTCCGGCGGCGCCGGGCAGGCGGCGAGGAAATCCGCCGCCGAGGCATGGGCCTGCACCGGCCAGCCGAGCGATTCGAGCAGGAAGACCAGGGAACGGCGGAAGGACGCGTCGTCGTCCACCACATGGATTACGGAGTTTTCGGTGATCTGGACCATGAAGTCATTCGTCATGCATCGGTAATGCGAACGTGAATACCAGCCCGGGCCCCTCGGCCGGCGCCTGCGCCGAGAGCCGCCCGCCGTGCGCCTCGATGATGGTCGCGCAGATCGACAGGCCGAGCCCGAGGCCGTCGGGCTTGGTGGTGAAGAAAGGCTCGAACAGCCGTTGCTGCGCCTCGGGCGTCAGGCCGCGACCGAAATCGCGAATGCCGACTCTGAGCGCCGCGCCCTCCGCCTCGCGTTCGAGGGTGATCAGAAGGCGGCGCTCGGCGGCCGGCAGATCCTGCATCGCGTCGAGCCCGTTCTTCAGCAGGTTGAGCACCACTTGCTGGATCTGCAGGGGATCGACCTCGACTGTGCAATTCGCCGCCGTGCCTTCGTCGATGCGGATTTCGGGGCGGTTGGAAATCATGCCGGCAAACAGCGCCACGGCTTCGCCCACCAGTTGGGCGAGGACGCGGCGTTCGCGCACGGCGGCACGCTTGCGGGCAAAGCCGCGGATGCGGCCGAGAATGCCGGCCGCCCGCTCGGCCTGGCCGGCGATCTCGCTGCCCGCCTCGCGCACGGCGGCATCGGTGAGGCGGCCGCTGTCGACGCGCCGCACCAGGCTTTGCGCATAGTTGCTGATGCTGGCCAGCGGCTGGTTGATTTCGTGCGCCAGGGTGCCGGACAGTTCGCCGAGTATCGACAGGCGCGACAGGTGCTCGACCTGCTCCTGATGCACGCGCATCCGCGCCTCGATCGCCTTGCGTTCGTCGAGCGCCTGGCGCAGCGCGGCGGTGCGGGCGTGCACCAGATGCTCGACGCGTACCGTGTAGATGATCCAGCCCAGCAGCAGCGTGACCAGCACCAGCACCACCGGCCAGTAGCGCACCGCCGCGGCGCGCAGCGTGCTTTCCTTCAGGTAACTGTAGGGTCCGGTCTGCAGTTCGCGGAACAGTTCATGCACGGCCTGATAATCGGCCGGCACCGTCCACGACATGCCTTCCGCCGTCGCCGGCATGGCCAACAGCGCCCTCGCCACCGCCTTGGCCAGTACCGGGGGCGTGCTGCGCAGCGTCGCGATGGGCCAGTCCGGATAGAGCCGGGTCGAGGTCTGGCACGGGAAATCCGCTTCCGCGCGCGGAGACAGCACGCGAAAGCCGGCGCGGGCGGACGCCGGCAGGTTCTCGATGGTGCAGGCGCGGACGATGCCCGCGTCGGCCCGCCCGCTGGTCACGGCGTCGGTCACCGCGCGCATCGGCAGGCCGACGAAGCTGAGTTCGGCGAAGTCGGCGTAAGGGTCGAGGCCAAGCTGGGCAAACTCGCGCCATGCCACCTGAAAACCGCCGAAGGCATCCTCGCCCACGGCAGCCACGCGCCGGCCGGCGAGATCGGCCAGTTTCGTCAGATCAAGCCGGTCGGCGCGCACGATCACCGCCGAACCGACCGCGCGCATCGGCGACGGCGCTTGCGTGGTGTCGAGCGTGGCAATCCGGCTGATGCCGAATTCCATTTCGAGCGCGACGTAGTTGCCGGGATTGGTGATCACGAAATCCACGGACTGGCTGGCGACCGCGTCGCGCAGCCCCTTGTGGTCGAACTGCAGGAGGACAGGCCGTTGGCCGGGCAGCGCGGCGCCAAGATGCGCGAGCAAGGGCGCCCACTGGCGGCTCATCGCCTCGGCATCGAGAAAGGCCAGCAGGCCGATGCGCACCGGGCGCTGCTCGGCCGGCGCCGCCAGCAAAGGTCCGGCAAAAACCATCAGCGCGAGAAAAATGCAGCGGCGAAGAAATGACATGGCGGCAAGACTCGTCGGTTCCAATCTTCATGTCAAGTCCGTAGCGCGCCGCAAGCGCGGCGAAGACACTGGAGCGATGAACACGTAGCCGGGCAGCCGTCTCCGCGCTAGCGCTCGCCGTGTCGCCAGCGCCAACTCTTGGGCGCGCGTCGAGTGTCTTGTCTCTGGCAGCAGCGAATCAGCTCAGGGCAGGAACAGCCGTGCCGTCGCTTCAGGGTTGGACGGGAAATACAAATGCATGTAGGAGGCGGTGAGGCGGCCGCTGCGGTAGATCGCCTCGCCTTCGCCGCCGTCGGGCGTGCGCGCGCACAGCAGCGGGGCGAGGGTGGTTTCGCTGCGCGAGTGGTGGAAAGTATGGCCGCGCAGGATGCCTTCCGGCAGGCTCGCTTGCTGCAGGCCGAGGGCGGCGAGGCGGGCCTGCATGCGCGTGGCGCCGGGCAGCAGGCCCGCCATGGCGTGGCGGGTGCCGTGCTGGTCGATGAGTTGTTCGAACAGGCACATCATGCCGCCGCATTCGGCGAGCAGCGGCTTGCCGGCTGCGGCGTGGGCGCGCAGTTGCCGCGACAGCCCGCTTGCGCCGAGGCGCGCGGCGTGCAGTTCGGGATAGCCGCCCGGCAGCCAGACGGCATCGCAGGCGGGCAGCGCGTCGCCGGCCAGCGGCGAGAAGAAGGCGAGCGCCGCGCCGAGTTCGGCCAGGGTGTCGAGATTAGCCGGGTAGATGAAGCCGAAGGCGGCGTCGCGCGCGATGGCGATGGTCTTGCCGGCGAGCAGGGGTTCGAGAGTCGGCGCTGCGGGTTTGCCAAATTCGACGGCAAATTCGACGGCGAAGTCGACCGCGGGCGGCAGGTCGGCCATCGCGCTGGCGGCGATGTGGCCGGCGAGCAGGTCGAGGCGCTGTTCCAGGTCGGCGATCTCGGCGGCCTGCAGCAGGCCGAGGTGGCGCTCGGGCAGCGCCGCGCCGGCGTCGCCCGGCAGGGCGCCGAACCAGCCCATGCCGGGCGGCAGGCTGGCCTTGAGCAGGGCCGCGTGATGCGCGCTGCCGACCCGGTTGGCGAGCACGCCGGCGAAAGGCAGGCCGGCGCGGTAAGTGGCGAGGCCGTGGGCCACGGCGCCGAAGGTCTGGGCCATGGCTGATGCGTCGATCAGGCCCAGCACCGGGATGCCGAAACGGCAGGCGATGTCGGCCGCCGAGGGGCTGCCGTCGTAGAGGCCCATGACGCCTTCGACCAGGATCAGGTCGGCCGTCGCCGCGGCCGCGGCGAGACGCCGCGCCGCATCCTGTTCGCCGCACATGCCGAGGTCGAGGTTGTACACCGGGGCGCCGCTGGCGACGGCGAGTATTTGCGGATCGAGAAAATCGGGGCCGCACTTGAAGACGCGCACGCGGCGCCCCTGCCTGACGTGGTGCCGCGCCAGCGCCGCGGTCACCGTGGTCTTGCCCTGGCCGGAGGCGGGCGCGGCGATCAGCAGGGCTGGACAGGAAACGCGCCCACCCCCCGGCCCCCGCCCCGAGGGCGGGGGTGACGGGTGTTCGCCGCTGCGCGGCTCCGGGTTGGTGACGGCGGCGGGCGGGCATGTCATCCTCAGCGGCGAGGAGAGCGTACTTTGCTCGACCGCCCTGCTGTGCAGGGGCTTCATCAGAACTCCATGCCCGGCATGGCCTTCACGCCGGCCTTGAAGGCGTGCTTGACCATGGCCATTTCGGTCACGGTGTCGGCGGCGGCGATCAGGGCCTCGGGCGCGCCGCGGCCGGTGACGATTACGTGCTGCCGCGGCGGGCGCACGGCGAAGACCGCCAGCGCTTCGTCCACGGTCAGCCACTGGTACTTGAAGGCATAGGTCATTTCGTCGAGCACGACGAGGCCGATGGCCGGGTCCGTCAGGTAGCCGGCGGCGAGTTCCCAGGCCGCGCGCGCGGCGGCGGCATCGCGGCCGGGGTCCTGGGTTTCCCAGGTGAAGCCTTCGCCCATGACGTGCCAGCGCATGCCCGGCAGCGTGCCGAGCACGGCTTCCTCGCCGGTGTCGCTGCGGCTCTTGACGAACTGCACCACCGCCACTTGCTGGCCATGGCCCAGCGCGCGCGCGGCGACGCCGAAGGCGGCGGAGGACTTGCCCTTGCCGTTGCCGGTGTTGACCAGCAGCACGCCGCGCTCGGTGTCGGCGGCGGCGACCTGCTGGTCGATGACCTGCTTCTTGCGCTGCATGCGTGCGACATGGCGCGCTTCGCGTTCGTTTTCGATGCTCATGATTTCAGGCTCGCGGCAAGTTCCCGGTAGCCCTGCAGCAGCGGCGGGCCGGGGTGGAAGAAGTTTTCGCCCCTGAGGCTGACGATGCGCGCCTTGACCGTGCCCAGCGCGGCGTTGCAGGCGACGCTGGACTCGTGGCTGAGCGAAAACACGATGTCGGGCTTGAAGCGCGCCACCAGGGCGGGGATGTCGGCGAGCTCCTCGCCTGCGCGCAGGCGGCGCACGCCGGCGCTGCGATCCACCACCTCGAAGCCGGCGCGCGCGAAGGCGTCGCCGATGTAATGCCGGCGGCCGAAGGCATAGGGTTCGCCGGAGCAGGCGGAGAGCACCAGCACGCGCTCGCCCTTGCCGCCGACGCGGTGCGCCGCGGCCTGCCATGCGCGGCGGAAGCGCCGCACCTGGGCATCGGCGTCGTCCATCCGGCTGGCCACGGCCAGCGTGCGCAGCACCCGTTCGCTCTCGGCGATGGAACCGAAGCCGCCCAGGCGCAGGCTGCGCGTGCCTTGCGGCACGGCCTGCGCCAGCGCTTCCGGCGTGACCCAGTCGACCGTCACCAGCAGCTCGGGCCGCAGGATCGCCAGCACGTCGGCATCGGGGTCCATGACGCCGCCGGTCTTCGGCAGATCGTGCTTGTCGTAGCGCGAGACGCCGACGATGCACTGGCCCTGGCCGAGCCATTCCAGCGCGGCGGTCAGGTAGGGCGACTGGCTGACGATGCGCGGGCAGGCGGCCAGCGCCGGTCCGGCGGCGAGCCAGACGAGGAGCGGAAACAGCAAACGCAGTTTCATGGGCGGGTTCTCAAAGAGGCAGGAAGCAGCGCTGGCCGTCGGCTTCGACCATGCGCAGGGGATGCTGGTAGAGGGCCGAAAGGCGCTCGGCGGTGAGCATCGCGGCGGCGCTGCCGGATTCGACGCGGCCGTCGCCATGCACCAGCAGGGCGCGATCGCAATAGCGCGCGGCCAGCCCCGGATCGTGCATGACCATCACCAACGCGGTGCCGGTTTCCTGCGCGGTGCGCGAGAGCAGTTGCAGCGCGGCGATCTGGTGGTTGAGGTCGAGGTGCGACAGCGGCTCGTCGAGCAGTGCCAGGCGCGGCTGCTGGGTCAGCAGGGTGGCGATCGCCAGGCGCTGCCGCTCGCCGCCGGACAGGGTCTGCACGTCGCGCGCGGCGAAGCCGGCGAGGTCGACCGCGGCCAGTGCGGCGCGGGCGATGCGGGCATCGGCGGCGCTTTCCCAGGCCCAGCGTTTGAGCCAGGGATGGCGGCCGATCAGCGCGGTTTCCAGCACGCTGGCGGGGAAGGCGTCGACCTGCTGCTGCAGCAGCACGCCGCGCAACTGCGCGACGCGGCGCGGCGGCGTCTGCGCCAGCTCGGCGCCGCACAGTTCGATGCGGCCGGCCGCGGGCTCGCGCAGGCCGGCCAGGGTGTGCAGCAGCGTGGTCTTGCCGGCGCCGTTGCGGCCGAGTATGGCCAGGCGCTCGCCGGCGGCGAGTTCCAGGTCGAGCCCGCGCACCACGGTGCGGCCGCCGACGGCGACCGCGAGCCCGCGCACCGTGAGGAGGCTGCTCATGGCGCGCTGCCCTTGGCCTGGCGCGACAGCAGATACAGGAACACCGGCACGCCGAGCAGGGCGGTGAGCACGCCGACCGGCAGTTGCTGCGGCGCGACCAGGGTGCGCGCCAGGGTGTCGGCGATCACCAGCAGCGAACCCCCGGCCAGCGCGGCGGCCGGCAGCAGCACGCGCTGGTCGTTGCCGACCGCCAGGCGCACCAGGTGGGGCACCACCAGGCCGACGAAGCCGACGCTGCCGGCGGTGGTCACGGCGACCGCGGTCAAGAGCGAGGCCAGCACATACACGGCGCCGCGCAGGCCGCGCACCCGAACGCCGAGGGTGCGCGCGATCAGGTCGCCGCGCGCCAGCAGGTTGAGGTCGCGCGACAGCGGCAGGGCCGCCGCCAGGCCCAGCGCCAGCACCAGCAGCGCCGGCCACGGCGTGCCAGCATGCGACAGGTCGCCCATCAGCCAGAACAGCATGCTGCGCAACTGGTGCTCCGGCGCCACCGAGAGGATCAGCGCCACCACCGCGCTGCAGCCGGCGGCGACGATGACGCCGGTCAGCAGCAGGCGGGTCTGGGTCCAGCTGCCGTCACCGCGTGCCAGGCCGAATACCAGCAGCATCGCGGCGAAGGCGCCGGCGAAGGCGAACAGATTGATCAAGGCCAGCGCCAGGCCGGCCAGCATCGCCAGCAACGCGCCGACCGCGGCGCCGCCCGAGATGCCAAGAACATAGGGATCGGCCAGGGGATTCCTCAGCAGCACCTGCATCAGCGCACCGGCCAGCGCCAGCAGGCCGCCGCAGGCGAAAGCCGCCAGCGCACGCGGCAGGCGCAGGCCGCTGACCACCGCGCCGGCGGTGTCCTGCCCGGTCCCCGTCAGGGCGGCCCAGACCTCGCCCGGCGCCACCGCGTAGGATCCCGCCAGCAGCGCCGCGACCAGGCTGGCGAGCGCCAGCGCCGTGAGTGCGGCAAGCAGCAGCAGGGCGCGGCGGCGGCTAGGCATTTACTTCATCGCGAAGCGCGCGCCGACGAACAGCGTCGTGCCCAGCGCGGCGAACTCCGAGGTGGCGGCGCGCACCACGTCGTAGCGCTTGTCGAACAGGTTGTCGACGCGGGCGAACAGCGACCAGCCGTGATCGAGGCGCAACTCGCCGCGCAGATTCACCAGGCCGTAGCCGCCCATTTTCTTGGTGTTGAGTCCCGTTGTGAAGTCCGGCGCATCGTAGCGCGGACCGCTGGCCTGGAGTTCGGCGCCGAGCGACCAGTCGCCGAAATCGCGGCTCGCGGCGAGGCTGCCGAATTGCCGCGCACGCCGCACCAGCGCTTCGCCGTTGGCCAGGTTCTTCGGGTCCTGGACGGTGAGGCCGGCGTCCAAGGACCAGGCGCCGAGCCGGGTGCGGGCGGCCGCGGTCCAGCCGCTGATGCGCGCCGTCGCGACGTTGCGCGGCGTGTAGAAGAACGAGCCCGGTGCGGTTTCCTGCCACTGGATCAGGTTCTCGATCTCGTTGCGGAACCCCGTCAGCGAAGCCTCGGTGCCGCCCATTTCATAATGCAGGGCAAGCTCGCGGCTGCGTCCGGACTCGGGCAGCAGCAGCGGGTTGCCGGCGCCGACGAAAGGCGTGTTGGGGAAATACAGGTCGTTGAAGGTCGGCGCCTTGAACGAGGTGCCGGCACTGGCCGAAATTCGCCAGGCATCGGTCAGGCGGTAGCCGTAGCCGAGGGTTTGCGTGGTCCGCGCGCCGAACTGGGAATTGTCGTCGCGGCGCGCCCCGACCTGCCAGAAATGCGCACCCGTCGAGCCGTTCCAGCCCAGCACCAGGGAATCGGTGCGGCGCTGCAGACTGGTATAGACACTGGTCGAGTCTATGGATTCGCGCAGGCTCTCGACGGCGACCAGGCCGCGCCCGAGCGGCAGGGTCAGGTCGTTTTGCCAGACCACCTGGTCCTGGCGCGTGCGAAACGCATCGCGGTCCTGGCCCGCGGTGGCCGAAGGCGTGGTGATCGAGTGGTCCTCGCCGCGGCCGAGGCGCAGTTCGCTATGCCATGCTTCGGCCAGACGCGCGCGGGCGAACACGCCGTGGGCGACGACCCGGGTCCGCGTCTGCCAATCCAGGTTGGCAGAAGGCCAACTGCTGTCGAAGTGGTTGACGCCGTCGCTTTCGATGCCGTGGGCGCCGATCTCGATGCCCTCCTGCGGGCGCCAGGTGGCGGCCAGCGACAGGCTGCGGCGCGCAAAACCGTCGCGGTCCGGGTTGTAGGCCGGGCTGCTCGGATTGGTGATGGCGTTGACCCCCTCGGCGCGCGAGTCGGCCACGCGCACGGCATAGTCGAACTTTCCGACGCGGTTGGCGTGGGCCAGCGTCAGTTCCCGGCCGCCGCGGCTGCCGACCCCGGCGCTGGCTTCCAGGCGCGGGGCATCCGCCGCGCGCCGGGTGGTGATGCGGATCACGCCGCCGATGGCGTCGGAACCATACAGCGCCGACGCCGGTCCGCGCAGGATTTCGATGCGTTCCACCTGGGCCAGGGGAATCGCTTCCAGCGAGCTCTGTCCCAGCGTGGCCGAGTTGATGCGCAGACCGTCGAGCAGGATCAGGGTATGGCCGGCGTTGGCGCCGCGGATGAATACGCTTTCCGTGGCGCCGCGGCTGCCGGCGCGCGACAGTTCGATCCCCGGCGTGCGCGCCAGCAGGTCGCCGAGGGTGGTCGACGGGCCTGCCTGCTCGATGGCCTCGCGGTCGATCACGGAGACGTCGGCGATGACCTCGTTGATTCGCGTCGCCTGGCGCGTCGCGGTGACCACGACGGCCGCGAGTTGATCGGCGGCGAAGGAAAAACCGGAGAAAAGACAACTGGCCGCGCAGGCGGCGATGGTGAAATGCTTATGCATGGAAAAACTCCCGAATCCCGGCGAGCGTCCCCGCAGCCGGTAGGTGGCAAATGCATGCGCGGGAGGGGAGGGCAATGAACGGGGTCGGCACAAACCCCGGCACGCCGCAACCCCGCAACGCATACGCTGGTTTGTCCCTGGCCGGTCTCCGGGCTTGGAAGTCTTGGTTCATCGCCTTCCCGGGCTTGCGACCCAGTGGCGTCTTGATGAACCCGCACTTCCTTACCGTTGCGGGGGCAGCGCCGGAATCGAACCCTTTGGAGGTACTCACCGGCTTCCCGTTTCACCCGGCACGGAATCCATGCGCGGGCACCACGAACAGCGCGCAGTATATCAAAGCATCGGCGGCTGGCTGCGAATACCCTTAATCCAATTAGTCTTGATCCGAGTCAAGGATTACGCCTTGGTGCCGGCGCACGCTTGCGACCATTGGATTGGTAGGGTTTTCAGTGCGGGCGCACTACGCTTTGACTCAGATGAATCATTCAAAAGGAGAGAAGTATGAAAAGGAAGGTACTTGGACTATTTGCCGTTTCCGCCATTGCCGGTGCCATGGGCAGTGTCTTCGCGCAGGATGCTGCGCCCACCTTGACCGCCGCCGAAAAGGAAACCGCCAAGAAGATCTACTTTGAACGCTGCGCGGGTTGCCATGGCGTGCTGCGCAAGGGCGCCACCGGCAAGAACCTGGAGCCGCACTGGACCAAGACCGCCAAGGACGGCGCCAAGACGGAAGGCGGCACGCTCAAGCTGGGCCAGAATCGCCTGGAAAAGATCATCGGTTACGGCACCGATGGCGGCATGGTGAACTTCGACGACATCCTGACCAAGGACGAGATCGCCCTGATGGCCAAGTACATCCAGAACACCCCGGATGTGCCGCCCGAGTACAGCTTCAAGGAAATGTCGGAATCCTGGAAGGTCATCGTGCCGGTCAAGGACAGGCCGACCAAGCAGATGAACAAGTTCAACCTGAAGAACTTCTTCTCCGTCACCCTGCGCGACACCGGCGAAGTGGCGCTGATCGACGGCGACACCAAGGAAATCCGCAGCATCGTCAAGACCGGCTACGCGGTGCACATCTCGCGCCTGTCGAAGTCGGGCCGCTACGTGTATGTCATCGGCCGCGACGGCCGCCTGTCGCTGATCGACCTCTGGATGGAGAAGCCTGCCGTGGTGGCCGAACTCAAGATCGGCTTCGACGCGCGCTCGGTCGATACCTCGAAGTTCAAGGGCTTTGAAGACAAGTACGCGATTGCCGGTTCCTACTGGCCGCCCCAGTACGTGATCATGGACGGCGACACGCTGAAGCCGCTCAAGGTCGTCAGCACCCGCGGCATGACGGTGGACGGCGAGTATCACCCCGAGCCGCGCGTGGCTTCGATCGTCTCTTCCGAGATCAAGCCCGAGTGGGTGGTCAACGTCAAGGAAACCGGCCAGATCCTGCTGGTGGACTATTCCGACATCAAGAACCTGAAGACCACCACCATCGCTTCCGCCAAGTTCCTCCATGACGGCGGCTGGGATGCCTCCAAGCGCTACTTCCTGGTCGCGGCCAATGCCTCGAACAAGATCGCCGCGGTGGATACCAAGCTCGGCAAGCTGGCTGCCCTGATCGACGTCGCCAAGCTTCCGCATCCGGGTCGTGGCGCCAACTTCTCGCATCCGAAGTTCGGTCCGGTGTGGGCCACGGGCCACCTTGGCGCCGATGTGGTGACGCTGATCAGCACGCCGTCGGACAACAAGAAGAACGCCAAGTTCAAGGAGTTCAACTGGAAGGTCGTTCAGGAAGTCAAGCACGTGCCGGGCAACCTGTTCGTCAAGACCCATCCGAAATCGAAGAACCTGTGGGCCGACTCGCCGCAGAATCCCGACAAGGAACTCGCCGAGTCAGTTGCGGTGTGGGACATGGCCGACCTGTCGAAGCCGAAGAAGATCATCAACGTGGCCAAGGACTCGGGCCTGCCGGTGACCAAGGCAACCCGTCGTGCCGTGCATCCCGAGTACAGCGCCGACGGTTCCGAAGTGTGGATCTCCCTGTGGGGCGGCAAGACCGACCAGTCCGCCATCGTGGTCTATGACGACAAGACTCTGGCAATGAAGAAGGTGATCACCGATCCGAAGATGATCACGCCGACCGGCAAGTTCAATGTCTACAACACGCAGCATGACATTTACTGATCGGAAACTGATCGAAACTTGATCAGCAGCAAGGATAAAGGGGCATATGCCCCTTTATCCTATAGGTGTTTAAAAACGATCCGCTTGAAGCGAGCGCAGACCCTGTTGGCAACAGGCGCGGCAGCCGGATCCAACGACCGATGAACTAGGAAAAAGGTATATGGCAGACAATCAAAAATCAGGGTTTCTGGCGATGATGAAGCGGCCCAGTGCAAAGTATTCGCTGCTCAGTCTGCTGGTGGTCGGCTTCTTCTCCGGAATATTCTTCTGGGGCGGCTTCAACACCGGCATGGAAGCCACCAATACCCTGGAGTTCTGCATCGGCTGTCATGAGATGCGCGACAACGTTTACGTGGAATACAAGAAGACCATCCACTATTCCAACCGCACCGGCGTGCGGGCGGTATGCTCCGACTGTCATGTGCCGAAGGACTGGACGCACAAGATGATTCGCAAGATCCAGGCGAGCAAGGAAGTCTGGGGCAAGATCACCGGCGTCATCAACACGCCGGAGAAGTTCGCCGAACACCGGCTTAAGATGGCCGAGAGCGAATGGGCAAGGATGAAGGCCAGCGATTCGCGCGAATGCCGCAACTGCCACAGCTTCGACGCCATGGATGTCGAAAAGCAGAAGCTGCGCGGCGCCAAGATGCACAAGATCGGCATCGAAGAGAAGAAGACCTGCATCGACTGCCACAAGGGCATCGCCCACACCAAACCCAAGGGCATGAAGGAAGACGAGGATGAGTGAGCATCGTGCATGCCAGAGCGGCGTCCATCCCGCCTGCATGAGTCGCGACTGACATGCTTGACACCGATCAAATCCGCCAGCTTTCAATGAAAATCGTTTTGTTCGAAAGGAGCATCAAATGAGCAAGTCCATCGTTTCCACCGCCGTTGCCGGCGCACTGCTGGTTCTCGCTTCCCAGGCTGCCGTCGCGGCGCCGGACTGGGGCAAGGTCGCGAAACGCGACATCAACGTCTTCCATGCCGGCGTCGCGCCGATCGAATGGATGACCAAGAAGTCGGACCACAGCGGCTCGGCCGGCATGCGCAAGGGTGAAAGCTGTGCCGGATGCCATGAGGAAAAGGGCACGCTGAATTTCAACTTCAAGCGTCTGGCCGACAAGGAAATGGAGCCCAAGGGCGCGCCCAAGACCATGATCTTTCCGGTCAGCGTGCAGGCGGCCTACGATGCGGCCAACCTCTACATTCGCCTGACGTTCAAGGCACCCTCCGGCGGCGCCGACAAGGGCGACAAGGACAACGAGGTCAAGGCCACGCTGCTGTTCGCCGATGCCAAGGTGCCCCAGGCCGACCAGTACGGCTGCTGGCAGACCTGCCACACCGACGCGCGCACCATGCCCGGCGCCGACGACAAGAAGACCAAGTACATCGCGGCCGGCGCCTACGAACTGATTCAGTGGGCGAGCAAGGGCAACAAGGTTTCCGACGGCAGCGTCACCACGGAACGCAAGATGAGCGGCGGCGGCACCGGCGCCAAGGCCGAAGCCAGCAAGAGCGGCGACACCTACACGGTAACCTTCACGCGCAAGAATCCGGGCGAAGGCAAGGCGATACCGTTTGGTGTGGCCATCCATGCCGATCATGCACAGGGCCGCTTCCATCACGTATCGCTGGGCTACAAGCTGGGCATCGGTGCCGATGGCGACGTGAAGGCGACCAAGCAGTAGGCCGGGCCTGCAGATGTCTGTTGGCGGCTACCTGTTGCGGCGAGTGCCGGCCATGCTGGCACTCGTTTCGCTCGCTGCAGCGGCCCAGCAGACGGTCGAAGTCTCGATTCAGGAATACCGCTTTTCGCCGGCCGAAGTTCGCATCAAGGCCGGCGACACGGTAAAGTGGACCAACCGCGAAAAGCGCACCAGCCATTCGGTGCTCTTCCCCGCCGAAAACGGGCTCGAATCGGAGCGGATGTTTCCGCAGGAGCATTGGCAGCGGACCTTCACTCAGCCTGGAAGCTACAGCTATCGCTGTGGTCCCCACGAAGAAATGAAGGGGCTGGTCCTTGTCGAATAGTTGCATTCCTTCCGCGCTGACGTCGCTGCTGCTGGGCTGTTTCGCGCTGCCCGCGGCGGCGGAGCCCTCGGCGGCGCGGCAGCAGGAATTGATCCACCTGGTGCGCCAGGATTGCGGCTCCTGCCACGGCATGACGCTGCAGGGCGGGCTGGGTCCGGCACTGCTGCCGGCGACGCTGGCCGACAAGCCGGCCGAAGGACTGGTGGCCACCATCATCGGCGGCCGTCCGGGTACGCCGATGCCGCCCTGGCACCGCTTTCTCGCGGAAGACGAGGCGCAGTGGATCGTGGCCAAGCTGATGGCAGGCTTCCCGCAATGAGGCGCGCCGTGCAAACCCTGTTGCTCGGTTTGCTGGCGCTGCTGCTCGCCGCCTGTGCCGGCACGCCCTTGCGCGGCACCGGCGATCTCGGCCTGGTCATCGAACGCGCCAGCGGTCACGTCACATTGGTGAATACCAGCAGCCGGGAGGCCTATGCGCGCATAGGCGGGCTGGGCGATCTCTCGCATGCCTCGGTGGTGTATTCCCGCGATGCGCGCTATGCGTTCATCTTCGGCCGCGACGGCGGCCTCTCCAAGGTCGACCTGCTCGAAGCCCGCATCGTCAAGCGCATCATGCAGTCGGGCAATGCGATCGGCGGTTCGATATCGCAGGACGGCCGCATCGTCGTGGCGCAGAATTACACGCCGGGCGGGATCAAGGCCTTCGACGCGGAAACCCTGGAACTGCTGTCCGAAGTTCCGGCCGAATATGCGCCGGGACGCTTCTCCAAGGTGGTGGGCCTGGCCGACGTGCCGGGCAATAAGTTCGCCTATGCGCTGTTCGACGGCGGCGAAATCTGGGTCAGCGATTTCACCGATCCGAGGCGGCCGGTGACGCAGCGCTATCCGGCCGGCCAACAGCCTTACGACGGCCTGGTCACACCCGATGGCAGGCACTACCTGGCCGGCCTCTTCGGTGAGGACGGCATCGCCTTGCTCGACCTCTGGCAGCCGGAACGGGGCTCGCGCAAGATCCTTGAAAAATACGGCCGCGGCGAGGAAAAGCTGCCGGTGTACAAGATGCCGCATCTGCGTGGCTGGTCGGTCGCGGCGGGCCGCGCCTGGCTGCCGGCGATCGGCCGCCACGAGGTGCTGGTGGCCGATGCCGCGACCTGGCGGGAAACCGGCCGCGTCGCAGTCAAGGGCCAGCCGGTGTTCGTCATGGCCAGTCCCGACGGGCGCCAGATCTGGGTCAATTTCGCCTTCCCCGACAACGGCTGGGTGCAGGTGATCGACACCCTGAGTGGCAAGGTGGTGCAGACCCTGCAGCCGGGCAAGGCGGTGCTGCACATGGAATTCACCCCGCGCGGCGAGGCCGTCTGGCTCTCGGCGCGCGATGACAACCGCGTCGTCATCTACGACACGAAGACCTTCCGCAATCTGGGCGCTCTCGCCGCCGAGGCGCCGTCCGGCATCTTCTTCAGCAGTCGCGCCGCACGCATCGGTTTCTGACCATGGACTCGCCCTACAGCCCGCTCGAATACGCGCTGCTCAACGACTGGCAGCGCGAATTCCCGATCACCGCGCTGCCCTTCGGCGAACTCGGTGCAGGAGTTGGCGCTGGCGAGACGGCGGTTCTGGCCACGCTGCGGCGCTTGCAGGCGCGTGGCGCCATCGGCCGCGTCGGCGCGGTGTTCGCGCCGCGCCGCGTGGGCGCATCGACGCTCGCCGCGCTGGCGGCGCCGGTCGAACGGCTGGAACAGATCGCGGCGCAGGTCAGCGCGCGGCCCGAAGTCAATCACAACTACCAGCGCGAGCACCGCTACAACCTCTGGTTCGTCGCCACGGCGGCCGACCAGGCCTCGCTCGCCGCGGCGCTGGGCGAGATCGAGGGCGAGACCGGCTGCGCCGTGATCGCATTGCCGCTGGAGAACGAATATCACATCGATCTCGGCTTCGATCTCGACCTCAACCTCAATTCAGCGCACAAGCACCATGCCGAGCTGCCGAGCACGCCGGCGCGCGTGCCGGATGCGGCCGAGAAGGCTTTGATCGCGGCCCTGCAGCCCGGCCTGGAACTGGTGCCGCGCCCCTTCGCGCGCCTGGGCGAGCGTGTCGGCATGGGCGAGGACGAAGTGCTGGCACGCCTCGCCGGCTGGCTGGACGAAGGGCTGATCAAGCGTTTCGGCGTGGTGGTGCGTCATCACGAGCTGGGCTACCGGGCCAATGCCATGGTGGTGTTCGATGCGCCCGACGACCAGGTCGACCGCATCGGTCGCCAGCTCGCGGGCGAACCCGGCGTGACGCTCTGCTATCGCCGCCGGCGCAGCCTGCCGGACTGGCCGTTCAACCTGTATTGCATGGTCCATGGCCGTTCGCGCGACGAAGTCCAGCCGGTGATCGACCGCCTGAGCCGGTTGGCCGGTCTGCCGGCCCAGGCACTGTTTTCGACGCGCAGGTTCAAGCAGTGCGGCGCACGCTATTTTGCCGAGGCGCCGCATGGCACCGTGCCCGCGGACGGGCTGGTCAATGCCTGAAGCCGTGGCGTCCGGCGCGGCGCTGGATGAAATCGACAAGCGGCTGATCAACGCCCTGCAGGGTGATTTCCCGCTGGTGGCGGAACCCTACCGCGAGGTCGCCGAAACCCTGGGCCTCTCCGAGGCGGAATTGCTGCAACGACTTGAGTCGTTGCTCCAGCGCCGCGTGCTGACGCGTTTCGGCCCGATGTTCCAGATCGAACGCGCCGGCGGCGCTTTCGTGCTGGCGGCGATGAAGGTGCCGGAGCAGGAGTTCGAGCGCGTCGCGGCGCAGGTCAATGCCTTCCCCGAGGTGGCGCACAACTACCGCCGCGAACATGCGCTCAACATGTGGTTCGTGCTGGCCACGGCAACGCCGCAGGGGATTGCCGAAACCATCGTGGCGATCGAGGCGGCGACCGGCCTGCCGGTGTTCCCCTTCCCCAAGGAACGCGAATACTTCGTCGAGATGAAGTTACGCGCCTGAGATGAAAGCTGAAGCCGATCTCGATGCAACCGATCGTCGCCTGATCGTCGCCACCCAGGGTGGCCTGCCGCGCGTGCCGCGGCCCTACGACGCGATCGCCGGCGAACTCGGCATCGGCGGCGACGAGGTGATCGCCCGCCTGCGGCGCATGCTCGATAGCGGCGTGATCCGCCGCATCGGCGCGGTGCCCAACCACTATGCGATCGGCTACACGGCCAACGGCATGTCGGTGTGGGACGTCGATGACGCCCGCATCGACGAGCTGGGTGCCCGGATCGGCGCCCTCGAATTCGTCACCCATTGCTACCGGCGCCCGCGCCGCCTGCCGGACTGGCCCTACAACCTGTTCGCCATGGTGCATAGCCGGGATCGCGAGGAAGTGGCGGCCCGCGTGGCCGAGATCGCGGCCCTGCTGGGCGACGCCTGCCGGGCGCACGACATCCTCTACAGCACGGCGATTCTGAAAAAGACAGGAATTCGGATTGCCGGCTGAGGTTAACGTGGAACGATAGGACGGGTCGCTGGTGATATCGAGCGTAGCGAGCCAGATGGTAGCCTCCCCGCGAGGGGAGGATGGGAGGGGCGGACCTTTATGCCGCTTTTCGATTCTTACTGCTGTTCCTGCAGGCTGGTGATGTAGGCCAGGATGTCCTGCATGTCCTCTTCTCTGAGCTTGTTGAGCAGGCCGCCGATCGCCTCTTCGTCGTGCGGACGATCGCCTTTCACGTATTTGTCCATCTGCCGCTTCAGGTAGCTGGTGTATTGCCCGACCAGCATCGGGAACATGCCGCGGCCCATGCCGGTCTTGCCGTGGCAGGTATGGCACTGCTTCTGGTAGATCGCTTCGCCATTGGCCAGGTTGCCCGTCACGCGCGGAATGATCATGACGCGCTCGGTCATCGTCAGGCGCGTCAGCGCGTCGTCGCTGTCCTTGAACACCGGCCACTTGGTCGGCAACTCGATCGATGCCAGGTAGGCGGCGACATCCTTGATGTCCTCGTCCGGCAGCTCGCGTTCCTGGGTGTAGGGGTACATCGGAATGTTGATGCGGGTACGGGCGCGGAAGGCCTTTAGTTGCGATTCGAGATACTTGGCGCCCTGGCCTGCAAGGCGCGGGTACTCGCCGCGCGAGCCGCCCTGGCCGAATTCGCCATGGCAACCGGCGCAGGTGCTGTTGATTTCCTTGCCCTTGTCGAGGTTCTGGGCCTGGCTGGCGACGCTGAAGAGCGCCGTCAGCCAGAGCAGTGCGAGTCGCAAGCTCATATTGGTCGATCCGCGCGGTCGATCCGCGAAAGTGGTGATGCGGCACATTGTCGCAGGCCTCGGGTGAAATTTTCCTTGATCTATATCGGATAATCGCCGAATGACCCATTCCAGTCCCGTCGAAGACGCGCGCAACCTGCGGCTCAACCAGCGTCGTGCGGTGATCCTGCGCTGGTGGTTGCTGGCGGCCGTGGCGATCGCCGTGTCGTCAGCGCCAACTTTGCTCGACATCGCCTTGCCGCAACTGCCGATGTTCGCCGTGATCGTGCTGATGGCGGGCTTCAACGCCCTGCTCGAATGGCGCGCGCGAACGGATCAAGCGGTGGGCGCCGGCGAGCTGTTCAGCCAACTGTGCGTCGACCTGGTGGCGCTGGCGATCCTGCTGTATCTGTCGGGCGGGGCGGTGAATCCGCTGATCTCTTTCCTGCTGGTGCCGGTCGCCGTCGCCGCGCTGTCCTTGCCCGGCATCCTCACCGCCGCCATCGCCGTGCTGGCGGTGGCGCTGTATACGCTGCTGATGCGACACTTCCTGCCGCTCGCCGTGGCCGACGTCGAGCGCGCCGCGCGCCTGCATCTGGCCGGCATGTGGCTGACCTTCGTGGTGTCCACGGCGATGATCGCGTGGTTCGTGGCGCGCATGACGGCGTCGATCCGCGAACGCGACAGCCGCCTGGCGGCCGCACGCGAGCAAGCGCTGCGCGACGAGCGCGTGGTGGCGCTGGGCGCACTGGCCGCCGGCGCCGCGCATGAACTGGGCACGCCGCTGGCGACGATCGCCGTGCTGGTCGGCGAACTTGAGCGGGAGGCCGGGCTCGATGCCGGGACGCGCGAAGACCTGGCGCTGGTGCGCGAGCAGCTTGCGCAGTGCAAGGGCATCATCGGCGGCATGGCGGCGCGCGCCGGCGCGCTGCGGCCGGATCAGATCCAGGCGCAGGAGGCGGGCGTCTGGCTGGAAGGCGTGCGCGCGCGCTGGCATGCGATGCGGCCGCGCGCCTCCAGTCGCCTGAGCCTGGAGGGCACGGCAACGTCCCCGATCGCGACCGAAGCCACGCTGGAGCAGGCCGTGGTCAACCTGCTCAACAATGCAGCGGACGCGAGTGCCGCGGAAATCGACATCAGGCTGATCCGCGAGCCGGCGAAACTGACGATAGTGATCAGGGACGGCGGCCCCGGATTTCCCGCCGAGGTGCTGCGCCACGCCGGTCGCGCACCGATGCCGGCACGCAGCGGTGGCGCCGGCATCGGCCTGCTGCTGGCGTTCTCCGCCGTCGAGCGGCTGGGCGGACGCATCGTGCTGGACAATCCGGCGCAAGGCGGCGGCCGGGCCACCATCGAACTGCCTATCGCGCGCAGCGCCGAACCATGACACAGTCGGGAACCGCCATGAATGAAACCATGCTGATCATCGAAGACGACGACACCTTCAGCGCAACCCTGCTGCGCGCGCTGAAACGGCGCGGCCATGCGGTCGAGGCGGCGCAGACGGCGGCCGCGGCAGTCGAACTGGCGCGCGTCCTCCTGCCGGCACGGGTGGTGCTGGACCTGAATCTCGGCGGCGAATCCGGCCTCGGCCTGATACCGCGCCTGTTGGAAATCAATCCCGGCTGCCGCATCGTGGTCCTCACCGGCTATGCCAGCATCAGCACGGCGGTCGACGCGATCAAGCTGGGCGCCGTGCAGTACCTGGCCAAACCGGTGGACGTGGACAGCCTGCTGCGGGCTTTCGGCCACACGCTGGAGGGCGATGCGGCCACCCCCGTGGCCAACGCACCGGCCGCCATTTCGTCGCTGCCGATGTCGGTCGAGCGCATGGAGTGGGAACACATCCAGCGCGTGCTGCGCGAACACAAGGGCAACATCTCGGCCACGGCGCGGGCGCTCAACATGCATCGGCGCACCTTGCAGCGCAAGCTCCTGAAACGTCCGGCGAAGAAATAGCGGGCAAGAAGCAGCGGGCAAGAAGCAGCGAGTCAGCGCCCGACCACGAAGCGGTAGGGCACGGCAATGCGCTGGCGGTCGGTCTCGATCACCACCGTGGCGACCCAGGTCATGCCGCCGGAAACGCAGACCGGCAGCGAGGCTTCGCCGGCATAGATGCCGCTGCCGGCAGCGGTGAGTTGGCCGCGGTTGTAGCCCATGTTCATGCTCTCGCCGGCGAAGTCCACCTCGACCTTGCGCGCCTCGATGCCGCCGAGCGCGACTTCGACGCGCAAGGGCTGCAGAAATGCGATCGGTCGCGGCGTGATGGAAAGTTGCAGCCGCGATCCGTCCGGCAAGGTGGCCGGGCATGCCTGGCGCTGCAGGTCGCAGCCGGCTTCCGCCACGCCGCTGGCATCGGTCTTGGGTAGCAGCAGGGGCGAATAGCGCTGACCGAGTACGGCGATCGCGACCAGGGTGGCGATCATGGCCAGGCTGAGCCAGTTGGACTTATTGAGTTTCAAGAGGGGTGTTTGCAGTGATATTTATGTAGCCATACGGCAAATTGATCCATGCAGCCGGAATGAGTTGATCCATGTCAAGGTCAGGGCCATTCCTTCAGGCGTTAAATGTGCGGCATATTGCCGCAGCGGCTGGATGTCGCATTCGCTGTCCGGGAAAAAGGAAATATTTGCAGCATTTGAGAAGTATCAACCGGAATGGGAGCGAAATAATGAAAAAGTTTAACAAGCAAGCCGGCTCGTGGCTAATAGCGGCGGGGTTGGGGCTGGCGGCGGGCGCGGCGTGGTCGGCG